>JALEQX010000089.1 GCA_022763825.1 Oscillospiraceae bacterium
ATCAAAAATATGATAGATATAACCGCTGTTGCAATCGTTCGCACACACTGCTCTTTGCGAGCAAAGCAGTGTGTTGCTCCGATTTAAAACTGCTTCGCACCCAAAATACAGCGGATTGCGTCTATGGGGACGGTTCTTTTCCGTAGGAATACTGCCGTATTTCAAGGGAAAAACCGTTCTCAGAGGCGTGAGACGGTGCGTTTTGGGCTTATGGAGTTCGGCTCTCTTTTGCTATATCAAATTTTAAACAGCGGGTATTTTGCAGACATCAACCCAACCCATGCTTTTTGAACACTCTTCGAGCTCGGGAATGCTCAAGCCTATCGCGCTTGAAGCCGTACCGCATGCCGGGTAAACCATATCATATTTTTTCAGACTCTCGTCAAGATAAACCTCGACTCCGTCGTTTAGAGCAAACGGGCATACGCCCCCGACCATGTGACCGGTCTTAGGCTCGACCTCGTCGTGAGAGAGCATTTTCGCCTTACAGTGAAACGTCGCTTTGTATTTTGCATTGTCAATTCTCGCGTCTCCGGCGGCAATGACAAGGATTGTTTTATCGCCTGTATTAAACGAAAGCGATTTTGCAATCATTCCCGGTTCGACTCCGAGTGCGGCCGCTGCCAAATCGACTGTCGCACTTGAAACGTCAAATTCTATAACGCGTGAATCAAGGTTCCATTCGGAAAGATACTTTTTTACTTTTTCAATCGACATACTTACACATCCGTATCATATCATTTATATATGTTGTTTATATTAATGAGATTATATCATACCTTTAATTGTCAATTCAATACAAATAAATTGTGAGAAATCACGAATTTTATACTTTTTCACCCCGTTATTTGGCAACAATTAATGTTGAAAAGTAAAAAAAAAGTGCTATAATAACTGTCTATAGAGAGTATGGATTTGAGGTGATTTACAAAATGAAAAGCACGCTTCAGGAAATACTTGAGGTCGAAAAAAAAGCGCAGGAACGAACAAAGGAAGCGCTTTTGTACAAGCAAAACACTATCGACGAAATAGCCGACATCCGAAAAAAATTAGCCGAGGAAAAATTACAGCAGGCCGAAATAAAAATCGACGAGCTGAAAAAGAAATCCGAAGCCGATACGGAAAAAAGTTTATCTTCGTCAAAAAAGAACTGCGAAGAAACGATTGAATCGCTTGATTTAAAATCAAAAAACAGCAGTGACGAATGGGTTTCGGCAATCGTCAAACGCGTTCTGGCGGGTGAATAAATATGAACACAGCCTTTTCTCAAAATTATATACTCGCAAAAGCGAGAGCTGTATGGGGCAAAAGTCTCACCGCGCAGAATTACAGCGATTTGATGTCGTTTCATTCGGTTCCCGAGGCCGCCGATTATTTAAGAAGCAAAACGTATTACGCGCCGATTTTCGAAGGTTTTACGTCGGGAATGATTCACAGAGGTCAGCTTGAGGGACTGCTTCATAAAGACCTTTTTGATAAATATATGAAATTCTGCAATTTCGGAAAAGCTATCGGAAATAACTTTTATGAATTCTACATTCTCAAAAATGATATTTCCCAACTTCTGCAAATCATGACGTACATGAATTCCGGTACAATGGAGAGCTACATTTACACTCTTCCCGTTTTCTATGAGGAATATTCGAAGCTTGATTTGTATAAGCTCTCGACGGTCAGAACGCCCGAACAGCTTATATCCGCGCTTGACTCGACGCCTTACGAAAAAACAGTTAAGAAAATATTTTCAAGGAAATATGCGTACAACTTCATCATTCCCGCGGAAATTGAGTTCAATAACTTTCTAAGCGAAGAACTCGTTAAAATTCTCAAATTAAAAAAGAACGAAGCTCAGGACAACGAAATAGTAAAACTCTTTACGCTCGAAAGCGATATGAGATTTTTAAACGGCGTTTACCGTCTGATAACGTTCCCCGACGTTCCCAGAGAATTTATTTTAAAGCTGACCGCCGCCGAGAATTCGCTTTTGAGCCGTCAGACGCGGGTTGCTCTTGCATCAGCGCAGACAACGGAGGAATTTATAAAAATTCTGTCAGGTACGAAATACAAAAAGATATGCGATTACGCGCAGACCGCCGACTTTGACGACGCGGTAAAGAGATTTGAATACGAAACATTCGCAAAGCAGATACGTTTTTCAACCGACCCGAATGTCGTAATGTATACGTTCCTTTACCTTACGTCAAACGAGATAAACAACATTATACATATTATAGAATGTATAAGATATTCGCTGCCGTCCGATACCGTACGGCCGATGTTAAACGGTATAAATTAATGCAGGCACTTAGGATGGTGAATCGAATTGGCAATTGAAAAAATGATGCTCCTGAGGGCAAGCGGAAGTTCCGACAGGCTTAATGATTTTATAATAAGGCTTTTCGGCGCGGACGACTTCTGTCCCGAGGACGCATTGAGTTTCCTATCATCCTCGATGGGCTACGTGGCGTTAAATGAGGCAAGTCCCTTTGAATTTACGCTGCGCGATATTGAGGACACCGCATCCGTCGCGGGAGTTACGCTCGACGAAAGCCGTCTGTCAAACGTTTTGGGCACAGACAGAACACCGGACAAAAACTATATGACCAGGCTTAAAGAGTATTCGAACATGTCCGATAAGCTGATTACAAATGTCAACGGACTGCTCGCAGACATCAAAACGGACATTATCGCCCATAACGAAAACAGAAAAAAGACGATTGCTTTAATAGACTCGCTTAAATCAAAACAGGAAAATTTAAGCCACTTTATGAAGCTGGATGTCGACATCGACGAACTGCTCAGTGCGTCGTACCTTACGGTCAGATTCGGATCTTTGCCTAAGGATGCATACAAACAGCTGAAAATTATAGAAGAGGACGGCAAGTTCATCTTCACTCCCTGTTCTTCGGACGACCACACTATTTGGGGCGTTTACTGTGCACCTAAAAAATACGAAAAGAAAGTCGACGAAATTTTCGCTTCTCTTTACTTTGAAAAACTGACAATCGACATGGACGACGGAACCGCCGCCGAGATTATCAAAAAGAATGCAGACAAAATCGAGGAACTGTCCGAACAGCTCGACGTCGAGGACGGCATCATAAAGAGAACATGGGACGAAAACAGCGAGACTATATTAAACACGTACTCACTGCTTCTCGACCTTCAGGAAATATATAAGTTAAGAAAGTATGCCGCTGTAAACGGCGAGAGCTTCTACTATGTAGGCTGGATTCCGAAGTCGGAGGCAAACAAGGACAAAACCGTCTTCTCGGATCTTGACGACGTGGAAATAACGTTTGAACCTTATAATGTTTCGGATAAAAAACACGCCCCGCCGACTAAGCTTAAAAACAACGTACTCGTAAGACCTTATGAATACTATGTTAAAATGTACGGCATGCCTCAGTACGGCTCGGTCGACATCACATCATTCGTGGCAGTTACATACACATTGATTTTCGGAATGATGTTCGGCGACCTCGGACAGGGACTTGTACTTCTGATAATCGGCGCTCTCATTTGGAAACTCAAGAAAATGGAACTAGGCAAGATACTCATTCCCTGCGGAATTTCATCAATGGTTTTCGGACTGATATTCGGCTCGTTCTTCGGTTACGAAGAAGCGCTCGACCCGCTCTATCACGCGGTGGGACTCAAACAAAAACCGCTCGCGGTTATGGAAAACATAACGACCGTTCTTATTTTTGCAATCGGAATAGGCGTAGCGCTCGTTATCGCTTCGATGGTTATAAACGTTATCGTCAATCTCAAAGCGCATAAGTTCGGAGCCGCACTGTTTGACACGAACGGCGTTACGGGAATTATTTTCTATACGTGTCTTGTTAACTTTATTCTTGAATTCATGGCAAAGATAACTGTTATACCCAACAATATAGCTATTGTTCTGACAGCTGTCTGCGCGGTGATCCTTTATATGAAAGAAATTATTATAGGTCTTGTAGACAGAGACCCGAACTGGAAGCCCGACAGCATGGGAGATTTTCTGATTCAGAACGTATTTGAGCTTATAGAATACGTCCTCTCATATTTCAGCAACACGGTATCCTTCCTTCGAATCGGCGCGTTCGTACTCGTTCATGCGGGTATGATGATGGTTGTATTTGCGCTGGGTTCACAAGGCAAAAATATTCCCGTTGTAATTCTCGGCAACGTTCTCGTTATTGCACTCGAGGGACTTCTCACGGGAATCCAGGCTCTGAGACTTGAATTTTATGAAATGTTCTCAAGATGCTTCGAGGGTAACGGAAAACCGTTCTTATCGGTTTCCTCAATCCTCAAAGAAAGTAAAAATTAACAAATTAACCGGGAGGTTTTTATCATGTCAACTTTTCTTTATGTAATTCTTTTCCTTGTACCCGCGGCGGGTCTCGCATTTATCGTTTATAAATCGGTTAAAAACAGAGCCGACGGCATGGACGGTAAAACACTTGTCAGAAAGAATCTTTTCTCATTTGCTCTCGTTCTCGCAGTGACGGCAGCTATGGCATTCTCCGTATCGGCTGTCAATGATTCTTCATCCTCCGACACGTCGGAGCCCGTAACTTCTTCAGATACAGCAGAGACTGCACAGACGACTGAAAAAACCGACGGCGGACTTGCCAAGGCTATCGGACTTCTCTCCGCAGGTCTTGCAACTGGTCTTGCAGGTATAGGCGGCGGTATCGCAGTTGCAGCAGGCGCTCCCGCAGCTATCGCAGCTACGAGCGAGGATCCCAAATCGTTCGGTAAGTCGCTTATATTCGTTGCCTTGGGCGAATCAATCGCTCTTTACGGCGTTGTTATCTCGATACTCGTTCTTAACAATATTTAACGGAGAACGCGTATGAAAATGTATCTTATCAGCGACAATATCGATACTCAAATCGGTATGAGACTCGCAGGAATAGACGGCGTTACCGTTCACGAAACAGAAGAAGCACAAACACGGCTCGACGCTCTCATGCAGGATAAGAACATAGGTGTAATTCTCGTAACACAGACGATCTACGCGCAGTGCGAGGAACACATAAACTTTCTTAAAAACAAATATAAACTTCCGCTCATTACCCGCATACCCGACAGACACGGCATGCAGGATAACGAGTATCTCACGAGATACGTCCGTGAGGCAATAGGAATGTAAGGAGGGATTATATGGACTCGAAAATGTCAAAAACAGAAGCCTTCTTCAACGCAATCAATGAAGAATCGATGAAAAACAGAGTCGATATCATCACCGAAGCGAACCGCATGAAAGCGCAGGCGACAGAAGAAGCGACGGCAGAAGCAAAAAAACTTTATAACGAGAAAGTCGCCTCGGAGAAAGCAAAGATAAACAGAAAAGCCGGTACCGTTATTTCCGCAAAAGAAAAGGAATACAGACTGAAAATTCTTGAAAAAAGAAACAGTATAACAGACCGTGTATTCGAATCGGCTCAGCATCAGCTTATACAATTCACGCAGAACGCGGATTATAAGGAATATCTTAAAAAGAATCTTATCCATGTTTTAAGCGTATGCAAGGATAAGAGCGTTACCGTTTTCTTAAAACCCGACGATATGAAATACTCCGACGAATTAAAATCGAGCGTAAAAAACGAATGTGAATTCGTTTCTGACGACTCCATTAAAATCGGAGGAATCAAATGCAGATGCAGCTCTCTCAATCTTATCATAGACGATACGATAAGCAGACGTCTTGACGAACAGAGAGAATGGTTTTACGAAAATTCAGGCTTAAATATATAAGTATTCGGGTGAGAAAATGAACACGAATAATTTAATCTACGGCATAAACGGCCCCGTCGTTACAATCAAAGGTAAAACCGAACTTAAAATGATGGAAATGGTTTATGTCGGCAAAGAAAAACTGATAGGCGAAGTTATTAAAATTACCGACGACTTCACTACAATACAGGTTTACGAGGATACCGTAGGACTATATCCCGGTGAAGAGGTTATATCAACGGGCGAACCCATGTGCGTAACATTGGGTCCCGGAATCATAGGCAACATTTACGACGGAATCGAGAAACCGCTTGCTGCAATAGCGGAAAAAAGCGGAGTTTTCCTTACAAAGGGCGTAAGTACCCCGCCTATAGATTATGAAAAACTTTGGGACGTTACGATAACGGTAAAACCCGGCGACGAAGTTAAGGGCGGTTCGGTTATTGCGACATGCCCCGAATCTGAGATTATAACTCATAAAGTTCTTGTTCCTCCGACGGTTTCGGGCAAAGTAATATCCGTCGCACCGAACGGAAAATACAAGGTAAACGATACTATCGTTACAATAGAACGCCCCGATTCGACAAAACAGGATCTTACTCTCTGTCAGAAGTGGCCTATAAGATATGCCCGTCCGACAGCAGAGAGACTTCCTATTTCGAAGCCTCTTGTAACGGGTCAGAGAATTCTCGATACAATGTTCCCCGTCGCAATGGGCGGAGCGGCCGCTATCCCGGGAGGCTTCGGAACAGGAAAAACCGTTACACAGCATCAACTTGCAAAGTATTCGAATGCCGATATAATTGTTTACGTCGGATGCGGTGAGCGCGGTAACGAAATGACACAGGCTCTTAAAGAGTTCTCGGAACTTACCGACCCTAAGAGCGGAAAGCCCCTGCTTCAGAGAACCGTTCTTATTGCTAACACGTCAAACATGCCCGTTGCAGCCCGTGAAGCTTCGATTTACACAGGTATCACGATCGCCGAGTATTACAGAGACATGGGATATTCGACAGCAATGATGGCAGACTCAACCTCGCGTTGGGCTGAGGCTTTGAGAGAGATATCCGGACGACTCGAGGAAATGCCCGCGGACGAAGGCTACCCCGCATATCTTCCGTCAAGACTTTCCGAATTCTACGAAAGAGCGGGATATTATAAAACTCTCTGCGGTGATGAGGGTTCGATTACCGTTATCGGCGCGGTTTCTCCGCAGGGCGCGGATTTCTCCGAGCCTGTTACGCAGAACACAAAGAGATTTACCCGCTGTTTCTGGGCTCTTGACAAATCGCTCGCATATGCCCGACACTACCCCGCTATAAACTGGAACGACAGCTACAGTGAATACCTCTCGGATCTCTCCGAATGGTATGAGGAAAACGTCGCGTCCGATTTCATGACGCTCCGCGGAAAAATCATGAACATTCTCGCCGAGGAAACAAAGCTCATGGAGATTGTTAAGTTAATAGGCTCCGAAATGCTTCCCGACGACCAAAAACTTACGCTCGAAATAGCGAGAGTTATAAGAGTCGGATTCTTACAGCAGAATGCGACTAACCCGACCGACACGTATACCCCCATTACAAAACATTATCTTATGATGAAAACGATACTTCATCTTTATTCCTGCGCACAGAAAGCGCTCGAAAAACAAATCCCCGTTTCAAGAATTCTTTCTACGGGAATGTTTGATAAACTTATAAAAATGAAGTACGATATTCCCAACGATAAACCCGAATTATTCGATTCGTATAACGATGAGATAACTAAGGTTTTCGATAGTCTTGAATGAAAGGAGAACCGTATAAATGTTAGTTGAACATGTAGGACTTAATCAGATTAGCGGTTCACTTGTCGTTCTCGACGGAGTAGAGGATGCGTTTTATGAGGAAATGGTTGAGTTACGGCTTGACGACGGCTCAACGCGTCAGGGCAGAATCGTTCAGATAGAGGGCGACAAAGCCGTTATTCAGGTTTTCGCCGGAACAAAGAACCTCTCAATGTCCAACACCGGCACCGTTTTAAAGGGCAAACCCATGGAAATCGCACTCTCTCCCGAAATTGTCGGCAGAGTTTTCGACGGACTCGGCAGACCCGCGGACGGACTCGGCGAGATTTTCCCCGAGTGCCGAATGAACATCAACGGAACGGCAATCAACCCCGTTTCAAGAGTTTATCCGCGAAACTACATAAACACGGGCATTTCGTCAATTGACTGTCTTGCAACTCTTATCAGAGGACAGAAGCTCCCGATTTTCTCGGGTTCCGGTATGAAACATAACGAACTCGCCGTTCAGATAGTCAGACAGGCAACAATTTCGGACAATGATAATTTTGCAATCGTTTTTGCCGCCATGGGCGTTAAGAATGACGTAGCGGATTACTTTAAAAAATCATTCGAAAATGCGAACGTTATGAACAGGGTTGTAATGTTCTTAAACCATTCGAATGACCCTATTATCGAAAGAATTATAACGCCGAGATGCGCGCTGACTGCCGCCGAATACCTTGCATTCAAATGCAATATGAACATACTCGTTATCTTAACGGACATGACTTCGTACGCTGAGGCTTTGCGTGAATTCAGTTCGTCAAAGGGCGAGATTCCCGGCAGAAAAGGATTCCCCGGCTATCTTTATTCAGACCTTGCTTCGCTTTATGAGAGAGCGGGCATAGTCGAGGGAAGTGACGGTTCCGTAACGCAGATACCCATTCTCACAATGCCCAACGACGATATAACTCACCCGATTCCCGACCTTACGGGATTTATAACAGAGGGTCAGATAGTTCTCGACAGAAGTCTTGACGCTACGGGCATATATCCTCCCGTCAGCGTACTCCCCTCTCTTTCTCGACTCATGAAGGACGGTATAGGCGCCGGCTACACGAGAGACGACCATAAGGCTCTTGCCGACCAGCTTTTCGCTTCATACGCAAGCGTTCAGGATGTTAAAAGTCTCGCTTCCGTTATCGGCGAAGAAGAACTTTCCGCAAACGACAAACTTCTCCTTAAATTCGGCAAAGCGTTTGAAGAGAGATTTATCAATCAAGGCAATCAAAACAGGTCTATTAATGAAACGCTTGACCTCGGCTGGGAGCTGTTATCAATGCTTCCCAGAGAGCTTCTCGACCGTGTCAGCGACGATGTCCTTGACGCTCATTATAAGAAAAAATAAAACTTACCGGAGGTCGTAATTTATGGCGCAGAATGTTTTTCCGACAAAAAACAATTTAATAAATACGAAAAAGTCGCTAAGGCTCGCCCGCGTCGGTTATGACCTTATGGATAAGAAACGTAATATTCTTGTCCGCGAGATCATGCAGATGATGGACGACGCAAAAGCGATACAGTCGGAAATTTTCGAAAAATACCGCGAAGCGTACGCGGCATTGCAGATAGCAACCGTTTCGCTCGGAGTCTGCGACGACATTTCACGCTGCGTCCCGATTGACGATTCGCTGAAAGTTACGACTCAAAGCGTTAACGGCGTAGAACTGCCGGTTCTGACGCTTGAAAATCATGAACGCCGGATATTCTACGGACTTTCCGCGACAAATAAAGAGCTTGACAACGCGTATATGAAGTTTAATGAGGTTAAGGAACTGACCGTTAAACTCGCACAGGTAGAAAGCAGTGTCGTTCGTCTTGCCGAGGCGATAAAGAAAACGCAGAAGCGTACGAATGCGCTCGGAAACATCATGATTCCGCAGTTCGAATCGACCGTCAAGTTCATTTCGAACGCTTTAGACGAAAAAGAACGCGAGGACTTCTCACGCTTAAAGGTTATTAAGCAAACTAAGTAATATGATAAAAAACAGACTTTCGATTCGTTTTTCGAAAGCCTGTTTTTTTGATTCTATGTTTAAATTACGTAATCGTCCGCTCCGATATGCATATCGATAAGATCCTGAAGCGTGACGGAGTCGAGGTATTCGTTTATGACTTTATTAAGCCCCTGCCACAGCGGAAGAGTCGGACAGTGTTCGCTCCTCGGACAGTCGATTTCATCCCCGTCAAGGCATGCGACGGGCGCTAAATTACCCTCCGTCGCTCTCAATATATCGCCCGCGGTCATTTTATCGGGAGATCTTGCAAGTCGGTATCCGCCCTGGAATCCTCTGTTCGTTTTGAGTATTTCCGCACGGTTTAAAATAGGCACTATCTGTTCAAGATATTTTTTTGAAATTTCCTGTCTCTGCGCTATGTCTTTAAGCGCAATATATCCGTCGCCCTGATGCTCGGCAAGATCTAATAACATTCTCAAAGCATATCTGCCCTTAGTCGAAATTTTCATAGTTATTTCATCCCCTAAATACTATAATACCATATATTTAATAGGTTTTCAATGCTTTAACATAAAAACGAACCTCCGTTTTTATGGAGGCTCGTTTTGTTTTTAACCGTAATCGTGATATTCGACTATCAGCTGTGATTTTGAATTAACGCCGAGTTTTCTGTAAACCGCGTTCATATGCGTATTAACCGTAGCATACGTAACGCCCAACTTTTCGGCGGCGGATTTTATCGTCATACCTTTTACAAGCAATGAAAATACATCCGTCTCCCTCGGGGTCAATGAGTTAAATTTTTTATCCTTTTCGCTTTGAATGTCGTCGGAATGAGGATTCGTAATAAACGATGTGTTTACGCTGACCGATTTTTTTGCCTGCACGGACGGCTCGAAATTCTCAAACGATTCCGTATCGTTCGGCGTCGAATCCTTCTTTTTATCGGCTCTGGAAAAGAAAAGGCGTGTTATAACGTTTGCCATAATTGATTAATTCGCGTTCTGCTCAAAATAGAACTCAGTTCTGTCGTTAAATCCGGTAGTGAGAACAAAATAGTCATTAAGATAGAGATCCGGGAATGAATTTAAATCGACATCCCTGCCGAATATTTCTTTCAACTGTTCGGCGAACTGCTCATTAAAGTCAATATCCATAACAAAGTGAGAATATACGTTTATATCGTATTTTAAATTATAATCAACATATACAGGCTTACCGTAATTCGGGGAAGAGGGATTATTATTAAAATAAAGTTTTACGTATGAACCGTGATATTTAACAGAATCAAGTTTGCCGTCGATTTTTCCGTAGTCACTGAAATCGCTGTCTACTCCGTTAAACTCAGTATTGTTATCAATACTTGCTATATTAAACAATTTACCGTGATTAATCAATGTTTTATCCTCAGGAACCTCAACTACGGTTTCATCTTTTAAATATACAGTTATAGAAGCGCATTTAACATCTATCGGACCGTAAAGTGATTTTGACGAGTCAAACGCACTGAAAAACTCAACTACACCCTCGTCATTGTCTTTATACTCAATCTTGCTGACCTGAGACAAATTTATCTTACTTGCAATTCTGCTTTCAACTCCGAGAGGGAATTTTATAGTACAGTTACTTGCATTGATATTGACGCCGTTGTTCCTGTATATTGGAGAAATAGCAGTATCCTCCGTGTTGTGGTCAATAGATGTCAGTTCCCTACCGAGATCAATTTTTTCGAGTTCTTGTTTATCCTCATCGTTCATAATACCTTTCAAAACAATATTATCGAGAATTTTGTTTATCTCAGCCTTAAATTTCTTAGATATTTCCTTGTTATCATAATCCTTTGAAACAACGGCGCTTCTGTACGCGGCGCGGACTTTCTGATTATCGGGCTTTACAGCATTAAGGATTGTATTAAACGCGTTAAGATATGTAATATCGCTGTTATCAATTTTTGATACGATACGAAGCACAAGACGCGCGTCGGCGGGAGTTATTCTGTTGTCGGCGTTC
>JALEQX010000094.1 GCA_022763825.1 Oscillospiraceae bacterium
GTCCTCAATCGACATAAAGCCGGAAATCACGCTCGAAATCGGCAGAAGCATAGCCGCCTCATGCGGAAAATATTATACGCATATCGTCGATATTAAGACGAATAAGTCGCAGAATTACGTTCTGACCGACGGAGGTATGCACCATATAGTTTACTTCGGTCAGCACATGGCGATGAAAATGCCCGCCTTTTCGGTAGTCAACAAGGAAAACGAGCCTAAAGAAAAAGAATACAATATCTGCGGTTCGCTCTGCTCGATGAACGATATAATGGTAAAAGGCGCTCCGCTCCCGGAAATAGAAATCGGAGACGTGATATGCTTTGAAAATACGGGCGCGTACTGCCCGACCGAGGGACTCTCGCTGTTCTTAAGCCGTGACATTCCCGCTGTTTACCTTAAAAAAGGCGACTCCGAAATCATCAGACTTCGCCCGTCGTTTGAAACATACAATTTAAATAACCCGAAAAATGAAAGGATGTTTTAAAAATGGAAAAACTTATTGAAATCTTAGAGGACATTCAGCCCGACGTTGATTACGAAACGTGTACCGACCTTATCGACGGTCATCACCTCGATTCGCTTTCAATCATTTCGCTCGTAGCGGAGATTGAGGACGAGTTTGACGTTACAATTCCCACGGTCGACATAGTTCCCGAGAATTTCAACTCGGCAAAAGCTATATACGATATGATTCTCAGACTCCAAGAGGAGGACTGAGATGTATCTTGAAAACCTTCTTTTGGGCGGCAGGCTTACGCACCTGACGAACTACTTCTCAATTTCATACCTCGCAATTTTTCTGCCTCTTTCGATGCTTTTTTACAGCCTTACGCCTCAGAAGGGGAAGAAATACACTCTGCTTATCCTGAATTTACTGTTTTTCTGGATGATAAGCAGTAAACTCGTTCTCGTGCTCGCCGTTACGATTCTGTCCGTGCACTACTTCGGACTGTGGCTCGACAGGCTTCAGAACGAGAAAAAAAGCGCACTGAAAGAGTGTGAAAAAGAGAACAAAAAAGCCGTAAAGAATCAGTATCAAAAACGCATGCGCGCAGTTGTCGGCCTCGCGGCTGTTGTTCACATCGGCATGCTTCTCGTAATAAAATATACGGCGTTCTTTACCGGCAACATAAACTCGATTCTCGCCGCCGTCGGCTCTGCGACAAAACTTGCGATTCCGAAATACGTCATGCCCGTCGGCATTTCTTTTTTCACAATGCAGGCGATGTCATACATCTTCGACGTGTACCGCGGTAAGATAAAGGCGGACGGCAATCTCGTCAGAGTCGCGCTGTTCATCAGTTTTTTCCCGCAGATAGTCGAGGGACCGATATGCCGTTATTCCGACACCGCAGACAAACTTTGGAACGTAACGAAAATAGACTACGATAACCTCGCATCCGGCGTCAGAAGACTGCTGTTCGGCCTCATGAAAAAGGCGATAGTAGCCGACAGATTAAACACCGCGGTTTCTTCGATTTTTACAAGTTATAACGACTACGACGGCGGAATTATCGCGCTCGGCGCAGTTTTATACACGATTCAGCTGTATATGGACTTCTCCGGTTCAATGGACGCGGTAACGGGAACGGGGCAGATTTTCGGCGTAATAATGCCCGAAAACTTCCAGCGTCCGTTCTTCTCAAAATCCGTATCGGAATTTTGGAAACGTTGGCACATTACGCTCGGCACATGGTTCAGGGACTACATATTCTACCCCGTATCGATGTCAAAGCCCATGAAAAAGCTGACCGCAGCTTCGAGAAAAAAACTCGGTAACAGATACGGTCCGCTGACCGCCGGAGCCGTCGCTCTGTTCTGCGTATGGTCGTTAAACGGTCTCTGGCACGGCGCGGCATGGAGTTATATTTTCTACGGAATGTACCACTTCGTTATGATTTTGACGGGAAATATAGTAGAGCCTCTCGCAGAGAAGTTCAACAAAAAACTCCATTTAAACCCGGAAAACTTCTTTTACAAATGGTTTAAAATCATACGCACAACCGTGTTCGTAATATTCGGAGAGCTGTTCTTCAGAGCTCCCGGACTCGATGCAGGATTCAAAATGTGCAAAATAATGTTTACGTCGTTTACGTTAAAATCAATAACCTTGCAGGGGCTTAATTCGCTCAAACTCGACAAGTACGATCTTATCGTCGTCGGAATCACTCTTGCAATTGTGTTTACCGTAAGCATTCTGAAAGAACACGGAAAGGACGTAAATGCAATTATTGCGAAACAGAAACTCCCCGTGCGCTGGATTATCACATTAGCACTTATTCTGTTCATAGTAATCTGCGCGGCATACGGCACGGGATATGCTCCCGTAGACCCCATGTACGCTGATTTTTAAAGGAGGGCGCATATGAAAACAAATATTAAAAATATAACAAAATGCGTGTGCTTCTTCCTTACGGTCGTCTGCGTTTTATACGGCGCATCGCTTTTGGTAATGCCTAAGGACAACTCGGAAAGCGCAGGCATTCATTACGTAACGGCAATGGGATATCTTGCAGAACCCGAAAACTCCATGGACGTGCTTTTTCTCGGTGATTCGCTCGTTTACTCGGGAATTTCGCCCGTATATATATGGAACGCATACGGAATCACCTCATATGACTGCTCAATTCCCAGCGAAAAATTCTCGTTTGCAAACGAGTTCTGCAAAACGTTTTTAGAAAAACAGTCGCCGAAAGTCGTATTTTTAGAGACCGGCGTTTTGTTCAGAGATCTCCAGGAGGAGGATGTCGCAACATTTCACGCACAGCAGGTTCTCTCCGTATTCACATACCACAACAGGTGGAAAAGCCTTACAAAACGCGATTTGAATCCAAAAATCGACTACACATATATTGA
>JALEQX010000016.1 GCA_022763825.1 Oscillospiraceae bacterium
TGCGATCTGCTTTTTTACACTGTTTTTACCGAGTGCTAAAACTTCTTACTTCAATAATTTACCGAACTGAACGAGGCAAATTATTGCTATCTGCTCATCATCGACACCGTTTCGATACAAACGGCGGCAAAAGCCGCTATCATACCGGGGTTTAAAAGATAAGCCGATACAAGATTTCCGTTGGAAACCTTTGCAGAACCCGGCGCGTACGCGGGGATAAAGTTTCTTCCGCTGTTGACGGCGAGAGATTTACGAAGTCTCGGCGTTTTATCCGACGTAAAGTATTTATACGCGACAATCGCGGCGGCGAGAATCACACCGTAGAAAACGAGTGACGAAATATACATTACCGCACTGTTCTCCTGTCCGTAACGCGAATATCCGAGTGAAACAACAAGAGAGTACGTATTGTTGAGCGCGTGAAGAAGAATCGCAGTCCACAAAGACTCCGTTATGCACACGACATAGCCGAGCGCGATACCCGCTATAAATGCGAACGGAATCTGCGCCAGATTGCAGTGAAGCAGTCCGAAAACGAGCGACGACATCAATATCGCAAACATATCTCCGTATTTACGAAGAGGCTGCATGATAACTCCGCGCATTACAGACTCCTCGATAAGAGCGGGAACTATCGCCGTACGCAGAACGTATAAAAGCATGTCGAGCGCGTTGTCCGGCGTCGCGGTAATGGCAGCCGAAGCATACTGACTCGCCTGATAAACGGAATCCGAAGCCATGGCGATTATCGAGGTAAATATATCGCCGATGAAGCATACGCCCAGTCCCATTACGACAAGCGGAATAAAATACTTACCGTTTACGGGTTTTGAATACGGTATCGGATTATCATAATACTTTTTGCCCATTACAAGTCTCATAACGAGGAACGGCACGCCTACCGCGATAATCGAGTAGACTATTTCCATTATGAATCCCAACGTATCCGCCGAAGGAAAGAAATTCACCGCCGCCGTACGGCTTAAATACGCGATAAGGTTGCTTAAAAACGTTCCTATGACTATATATCCGAGTATCGACAGTCCCGAAGCGAGACCGAGCATACGTATTTTTCGCTTCTGCGCGTCCCACGCCGTCGGGTCGATATAATGCGGATATTTCATTTTACCCGACGGAAAACCGCCGGGATTATAATTGTTGCCGGGATAATAACTGTTATCCATGCCATGCACCTCAATTTATTTCGGAAAGCACCTCGTGCAAAGCCGACGCGGCGGCGTTGAACGCGTCGCGGTTGGTCGGATAAGTGTAGTCGACTTTGAGTTTATGAATCGTACCGCCCGATTTTTCAAGGTTTTCGAGTCCGTCAAATACTTTCAGATGCGGTTCAAGCGTAAGGAAATGCTTTCCGTCTTTCTTATTAAATTCGGTAAGGAGTTCTTTTATATGACCGTCGCCGAGACCCGGAGGCGTTACGCTGCCGTCCGAATATCTCGCGTCCTTTACGTGCATATACTCTATATAATCCTTAAGAAGCGAATACGCGGGGAGAATATCGACTCCGCACTGGATGAAGTTCGCGGGGTCGAAAATACCCTTTATTTTGCCCTTAAAAGTCGTAAGTATATCTCTGCACCTGTCCTCGGTATCTCCGTAGATATCCTTTTCGTTCTCGTGACAGCAGTATATTCCGCATGAAAGAGAGTAATCAGCCAATTTCTCAAGTCTTTCGAAAACGGGGTCTCTCGCTTCCTCGGCGGTATATCCGTCATAATAAAAACTGAACATGCGTATATACTGAGTTCCCAGTATGCACGCGTTCTCTACCGTCTGCTTAAATTTTTCCATATGAACATTGAAATCATCTTTAAGCTGGATTTTTCCGAACGGCGAGCCTATCGAGGAAACGCCGATTCCGTTATCGTCAAGAATTTTTTTAAGCTCCTTGGCCTGAGCGGACGAATAGTCGGCTATGTTAACGCCGTCAATGCCTCTGGGCTCGATATGCGTAATGGAATTTGCTTTTAACGCGTCTATCTGTTCGTAAATCGTATTCCCGCCCTCGTCGGCAAATGCGGAAAGTATGAATTCTGCCATTTTAATTTCTCCCCGATTTTTAATTATCCTTTGATAAGCTCTTTATACATTTTTATGTATTCGTTTGCGGATTTAGCCCATGAGCAGTCGCATGACATTGCACGCTTAACGAGTATCTGCCAGCCGTCGTGATCCGAGTAACCCTCAAACGCACGTCTTAACGCATGCATCATATCGTGGGCGTTGTACGTCGGGAATGTAAAGCCGTTGCCCTCGCCCAGTCCGCTGTCGAATACGGTGTCTCTTAATCCGCCGGTTTCGCGTACTACGGGTATAGAGCCGTAACGAAGCGCAATCATCTGCGAAAGTCCGCAGGGCTCGCTCTTGGACGGCATTAAGAATATATCGGAACCCGCGTAAATCTTTGAAGCAAGGTCGGGTCTGAACGCAAGAGTAAGACTTACTCTGCCGGGATATCTCGAAGCGATATCCTTAAAGAACGACTCAAACTGCCACTCGCCCGTACCGAGAATTATAAACTGCGCGTCCGAGGTGCAGATTATCTCCTCAAGCACAGCCTTTACGAGGTCAAATCCTTTATGAGCCACAAGTCTTGAAACCATAGCGACAACCGGAACGTCGGGTTTTACTTCAAGTCCGAATTCCTTTTGCATCATGGCTTTGTTCTTTGCTTTATTCTTAGGTTTATCGGCAGAATAATGGGCGTAAATATCCTTATCCGTTGCGGGATCGTACATATCATAGCCGATACCGTTTAAAATACCCTGTAATTTCCACGATCTTTCGTTTAAAATCGTATCGAGTCCGTGCGAATACCACGGGTCGAGAATCTCCTTTGCGTACGACGGGCTTACGGTCGTGACCTTATTTGCGGCCTCAATCGCGCCCTTCATGAAGTTGATGCATCCGTCGTATTCGAGCAGTCTTCTGTCGTTTTCGCTCAAACCGATAACGTCCTCTAAAAGCTCGTTGCCGTACTTGCCCTGATACTGAATGTTGTGAATCGTGAATACGGTTTTGATATTCTCATAGCCGGGCATGGTCGCGTAAATTGCGCTGTAATAGACGGGAACGAGAGCCGTCTGCCAGTCGTTGCAATGAATGATGTCGGGCTTAAAATCTATAAACGGTATAATCTCAAGAACCGCGCGGGAGAAGAACGCGAATCTCTCCGCGTCGTCATAATGACCGTAAATTCCCTCACGCTTGAAATAATACTGATTGTCAAGGAAATAATATACGACGCCGTTTCTGCGAAGCTCGAAAATACCGCAGTACTGACGTCTCCACGCTACGGGGACGGAGATATGAGTTATAAACTTCATCTCATCCTTATACTCCTGCTTAATGCCGTCGTACAGAGGCATTACGACTCTGCATCCGACAAGACGCTTTCTCAAAGCCTGCGGAAGACTTCCGGCAACGTCTCCGAGACCGCCCGAAGCCAAAAACGGCTTACATTCGCTGACTGCATACAATACTTTCATTTCATACACTCTCCTTGTTGTTATTCTTTAAAAATTCGTCCGCAAGTGCAAGGTACGCCTGCGAGCCTTTCGACGCGCGGTCGAAATATATAATCGGCTGACCGAAGCCCGGAGCCTCGCTCAGTCTGACATTACGCGGAATAGTCGACGCGTATACTTTTTTCGGGAAGAACCTCTTGACCTCGGTTACGACCTGCTGTGTTAAATTCAGTCTGCCGTCGAACATGGTCAGGAGCACGCCCTCGATATCGAGATACGGATTATACGCCTTTTTGATTTTTCTCGCCGTGTTCATAAGCTGGCTCAATCCCTCGAGCGCGTAGTATTCGCACTGAATGGGAACGAGAAACGTATCCGAAGCCGCCAGCGCGTTGAGCGTTATTAATCCGAGCGACGGCGGACAGTCGAGGAATATAAAGTCGTAATCCTCCCAAACTCCGGCAATCGCTTTTTTTAATATGCTCTCGCGGTGAGGCATGTCTATAATTTCAAGCTCCGCCCCGGCAAGGTCCATATTCGCAGGAATTATATCGACGTTTTCGAACGCCGTTTTGATTATAACGTCCCGAGCCTCCGCCTGACCCGTCAGCACGTCGAACGACGATTTTTTTATCTCTCTTTTATTTATTCCGTAACCGCTTGTGGAATTTCCCTGCGGGTCTATGTCCGCAAGCAGAACTTTATATCCCTTGTTTCCCACGGCGGCGGACAGATTGACGGCAGTCGTTGTTTTGCCGACTCCGCCTTTCTGATTGAGGATAGAAACGGTTTTTGCCATGGTCTTACCTCTTTAAACGTTAATTTTTTTGACTCTCTCGGCTTCTTTTCTTACATTTTCGGGGCTCGGGCCGCCGAGAGACGTTCTGCCCGTTACGCAGTTTTCGAGATTGACAGCCTCGTAAACGCCGTCGTCGAAAAGCCCGCTTGCGTTTTTATATTCGTCCATCGTGAGAGTCTCGAACGTCTTTGAATTCGCAATACAGTATGCGACAAGTCCGCCCGTTACTTTATAAGCGTCCCTGAACGGCATGCCCTTTGAAACGAGGAAATCCGCGCAGTCGGTAGCGTTTATGAATCCGGAAGCCGCCGCCGCGCGGAGATTTTCGCGCTTAACGGTCATTGTCTCAATCATCGGAATGAACGCCGTAAGGCACGCCTTTACGGAGTCTATGCTGTCGAATACCGCGTCCTTGTCCTCCTGCATATCCTTATTGTATGCAAGCGGAATTCCCTTCATTACGGTGAGAAGCGCCATATTGTCGCCGAATACTCTGCCGGACTTGCCTCTTACAAGCTCCGCAATATCGGGATTCTTTTTCTGGGGCATAATGCTCGAACCGGTCGAAAACGCGTCGTCAAGTTCTATGTATTTGAATTCATGAGAACACCAGAGAATTATTTCCTCCGAAAAACGCGAGAGATGAACCATGATTATCGACATTACGGACGAAAGCTCTATGCAGAAATCCCTGTCGGAAACGCCGTCGAGCGAGTTGTGACAAACGTCGTCCATATTGAGAAGCTCCGCAGTCTTGTTTCTGTCAATCGGGTAAGTCGTACCCGCGAGCGCACCGCAGCCGAGGGGCGAACGGTTGAGTCTTAAAACAGCCGAATCAAGTCTCTCCTTGTCTCTTAAAAACATCTCGGCATACGCGAGCATGTAGTGACCGAATGTGACGGGCTGTGCGCGCTGTAAATGCGTGTAACCGCTCATAACGGCGTCGGAATACTTTTTTCCCATATCGGCAAGCACGCCGATAAGTTTAGTGAGCATTTCGCGCACAGTTTTACATTCGTTTCTCAAATAAAGCCTTACGTCCAAAGCGACCTGGTCGTTTCTGCTTCTCGCGGTGTGAAGTCTCTTGCCCGCGTCGCCTATGCGCGAGGTAAGCTCGCCCTCGACGAACGTATGAATATCCTCGCTGTCGGGGGGAATTACGAGAGAGCCGTCGGTAAGTTCTTTTTCTATTTCCTTTAAGCCGTTTATAATTTTATCCGCGTCCTCGGGAGTTATTATTCCGTTCATGCCGAGCATTGCAGCGTGGGCGATACTGCCCTCGATATCCTCTTTATACATACGGCTGTCGGTTCGAATAGACGAGTTAAAATCATTCGTTGTTTTCGAAACCTCTTTGCTGAATCTGCCTGCCCAAAGTTTCATTTATATTTCCTCTTTATTCCTCTTGATTAATTGTTTTTCATAGTCTCTTTAAGAAAGTCTACGGCTTTTCTGATATCCTTTTCGGGGTCGTCGCCGACTTCGCGTTCTATTGTAAGGAATCCGTTGTAGCCTATCTCCTCGAGAGCTTTTAAGTACGCGGGGAAATCAACGCTTCCCTCGCCGAGCGGAACCTCGATAAACGAGTCCTCGGTAACGATAACGTTCTGCTTCATTCCGTATATGACCTCGGGGTCGAGATAATAAAGCTGTCTGCCGTCCTTTGCGTGAGTGTGGACGATATAATCTTTAAGATTATGAACAGCCTTAACGGGGTCGTCGCCCGTGACCATGACGAGGTTCGCAGGGTCGAGATTGACCGCAACGCCCTTTGAATTAAGAGAGTCAAGGAAGCTTTTAAGAGTAAGCGAAGTCTCGGGACCCGTCTCTATCGCAAAATGAGCGTCGAGCTTATCGGCGTATTCTGCAAGAGAGAAGCACGCCTCCTGCATAATTTTGAATCTGTCGCACTCATGATCCTCGGGGACGACGCCGATATGCGTAGTTACGATATTTGTTTCAAAATCCTTTGCAAGATCGAGAATTCTCTCCGACTTCTCGACTTTCATCGCATTGTTTTCTTTTATTGTGAATCCGCCCGTGCCGAGATCTCCGCACAGCGCGGAAATAACGAGTCCGTTATCCTTGACGAGCTTTAAAAACTCTCTTCTCTTTTCGGGTGTGAGATTTTCGGGAGCCATTTCTCCGCGCGTAGAGTAAACCTGTATACCCTTTGCGCCGATCTTCGCCGCCTTTTCAACCGCCGTTCTTATGTCGCAGCGGAAGCTGTCTATTATTACGCCTATGGGAAAATTCTTCATAACGAGTCCTCTCATTCGAATTTTTGTTTAATTTGCTTATACGGGTTGCATATTTACTTGATAATAGTATAACGCGGATAGTTATTTATGTCAATAAAAAGAAAAAGAGAATAATATAAAAAAGGGAGCATGCAAAATAATCCTAAAAACAGCGCGGACAAAAAATTTAAAAAAAACTTACAGAAAACGCTTGACAACCCCGTTTCTCTCTGCTATAATACAAAGCGTTCCACGGAACATGCGAGAGTGGCGGAATCGGCAGACGCGCACGTTTGAGGGGCGTGTGGTAATCCCGTACGGGTTCAAGTCCCGTCTCTCGCACCAAAATCGGCAGGCTTCTATTGAAGCTTGCCGGTTTTTCTTTTTATCTCTTTACTTTTTATAATCCGCCGGAGTATTTCATATTGAAAAGTGACTCGATTTTTTAATCAAGTCACGTTTTTTATTTTTCCCCGGTCAGCTCTATTTCACTTTCGAGCACAATATCCGCCGAGCTCTGCCGTCTTACTCTTTTCGCCGCGTTTTCCGACATTTTAAGAAACAGCGACGGATTTCTGACGAGTCTCAATATTCCGCGTGCGATTCCCCTGTAATCCTCGTTTCCTGCAAGCACCGCGCACGTTTCGTCCGTAAACTCTCCGACCGCCGCGACGTTATTAGTTACCGGAACGAGCCCCGACGACATCGCCTCGTCGCGGGAAACGCCCTGCGTATCCATTCTCGTCGTGCATAAAAATATACCGTGCGTTTTGTGCTCTTTTGCAATCTCCGCCGGCGTAAGATACCGCTCGTATAAATTCACGTTTTTAAACCGTTTAAGCGATTTCGTATCCTCTTTAAACCGCGCGCCCTCGCCGTAAATGTCGAACGTCATTCTTTTAAATTCGGGATATTTCGAGAGTTCGGCTATGGCCTTCGCCGAAATGTCGTTGGCATAATTCTTATTTGCAAACGATTTTACGGACAGAATGTTAAACCGCTGACCGGCGGACTTTTTTTCGTACGAAAACAAATCCGTATCTATGCTGTTGTGAATGACTCGGCTGTTTTTTTCATCGAATTCGAATCCGTAATCCTCACTCACGGTGCGTTTTAAATATTCCGATACAAATATAAACATTATATTTCTTTCCGACGATTCGGCGTATACCTCGCGCCATATTTTTTCATTCTTTTCGAATTTTATTTTTGCCTGCCTGATTTCGTCCTCGGTTACGTAGTTGTAGCTTCGCCTGTACCAGGGCTGAATGTCGGCTCCGTGGGCGAAAATATACGCGTCAACGTACGGCAGCAGAGGTTTTAACGCGCTCCATATATACGAATCAAGAAAATGGACAAATATTCGTTTTACTCCCGATTTTACAAGACTTCTGAGCCCCTCGGCGTTTGCTGTGCAGACGTTTATGCCGTCGTATTCTCTGTATGAAATTTCCCTTACGTCGTTTATTACGGCAACGTCGAATATTATGCCCGATTTTTTCATTCCCTTTACCCGCGTGTGCACAAACATATATTTATATATGTCGTCATACGACGGATATCCCCGGCATATAACAAGCGAGTCAGAGCGCGGGAACAGCGTAATTTCACCGAGTCCCGTATTCTTTCCGCCGACCGTAATACGGCTGAGCCGAGCGCGCCCCGGTCCCTTCGGTCTGAATCCTATTTCACAGTATTTCGTCCCCTCGGGGAGCGCAAGTTTTTCGTACCTGTTCAAATGCGGAAAAAGCGCGCCGATTTTATTGCCGTACGAGTCGTAACAGATTGTTACGCATATTAAGTCAAGTTCGCCCGAACCGCCGAAAAACACGGGCAGAACCCCGTCGGACATGTATTTAACCGGCTCAAACCGCGATTTTTTAATATAGATATAGTCGTGCGTATTTTCTTTAAGCGTGCTTATTATAACAAGATTCTTACCCTCCGACGATAGTCTCACGTTTCCCGTTTTAAGTGCGGACGAAGCAAACTCATTGAGTTCAAAATCAAGCGCGTCCGGGTCTTTTTGCGCGGGTTTTATCGACTGAGAATACTCGATTATCTTTTTGAATTCTATTCCCTTATCCGGTATAAACAAATCATCGCACTCACAGCACTTATCAAGCAGAAAATTTTCGCAGTAATTGAATTCATCCGCAGAAAACAACCCCCCGCACTCGATTTCGGAATCCGCGTTTATATCCGCGCCGAAAAGAAGCTCGCTTTTTACAACGCTTCTGCGCAAAGTTATGCACTTTACCGGCGTGTATGCGGGGTGAACGTTTTTAAGGCGCACCGCGCCCCCTTCGCACGAATAAAAAGAGCCTTTGCTCACGCCGTTTGCGGGATAGTAACGCAGAGTCAGCATCAAGTCAAGAAGATAATTTTCCCCGTAGTAATCCCCGGCGCAGAAAAACGCGGTGAACCCTCCGTCCGGCGCTTTGAATTCGGAATCGGAACGGATAAAAACAAGGCGTTTGTTTTCATAGCTCTGATTTTCAAACATTTTAATAACCCGCCCGGCTTCGTCCGCGTCCTTTACAATCGAGCAGACGGTCACCGGCACGTTTTCTTTTTTGAGCGGGCATGAAAAAACCTTTTGGCATACATACGAGAGCCTGTCCTCGTAAAGATGCTCCTTTAAAACGGCTCTGAGTCCTGAAAGTCTGTATTTTCTGTAAATTTCCGGACTGCCGGCATATTTTTTTAAATTCGAAACCATGGTATCCGCGCAGTCCGTACTTATTGTCAAATCTCCGAAATAATTCGCAAGTCCCCGCGAATAATTGCCTACGGTAACCGTATTCGACGCGAGCATTTCGAACACTCTGCGGGCAAACATGCTCTGAGATTTGCTGATAGAATTCATGTTGACTCCGCACATATATCCCTTGTACGCTCTGTCAATTTCGTCCGGAGATAGGGAGCCGACTATGTTATTGTCGTATTTTTTCGGAAAGCGGTGCTCCGGCAGAGCGGATTTATAGTTTCTGTCAAAAATATCGAAACCGCCCTCAAAGTCAAAGACATCCGCAAACGAGTCAAAAACGCGCGAACGCGATTCGTATTTATGATAATAAGCGCCCGCAAAACAGAATTTGGGCTTGCGTTCGTATTTTTCAATCGGATTGTGAACGGCGGGCTGAGCCGCAAAGTGAAGATGATAAACTCTGCCGTGATTAAGACGCGTTTTATATTCGCTGATACAGTCTGTATCGGTTGTAAATACATAATCCGCATACGAGGCGGTTATCATAAAACTGTCGGTGTATACGGGGTCTTCCTTGTTCCAGAATACAATCGGTATTTTATTTTTTCGGCAGTAAATACACAGCTCGTTCATCTCGGGGCTGTATCTGTCGACTTTTCTAAACCACGACGAATCTTTCCCCTTCCACGCCGATTCGATAAAAAGCATATGCGGATTAAATGAAGTTATCTGCTCCTTCCATTCCGATGATGTCAGTTCCTCTGTTTTACACTCGTATGAAAAAGCCCTCGACGTAAACGAGTCGGCAATCAAAGCGACGCGCAGGTCTTTTAACGTCCGCACGTTTTTATCGAGTCCGAACGTCTCGTTATGTTTTGCCTCAGACGCTTTTCGATCCTGAGTTTTTTCGTCTTTTTCCTCGTTATTTAATTTGAACAACGATATAAACGCCTTTATTCCGTTTATAAAATCGGGTCTTTTCATCTTCGTTTCCTCCATCCGTACCATGTGATTTTTCCCTGACGGTACGGTTTTAAACGTAAATTCGACGGCGCATTTTATTCCATTTATAATTATGAAACGGATTAGGTTTTTATGTAATTCAAATGAAAAAAGAACTATTTTCATAAAACATATATAAATTATATGCATTGACAAAATGCGTTTTTTATTTTAATATAAATATTGAGGAATCGATTAGCTTTTGCTAACTCATTATCGAGGTGTTTTTATATGGCAATACAGTATAACGTTACGGGCATGAGCTGTGCCGCGTGCGCCGCGAGGGTCGAAAAGGCCGTAAACGGCATAGACGGCGTTACATCGTGCGCCGTAAACCTACTGACAAATTCAATGGGAGTCGAGGGAACCGCCGACTCCTCCGCCGTTATCGACGCGGTTGAAAAAGCGGGCTACGGCGCTTCGCTCAGGGGCGCGGAAAAAGATACAGTCCCGCAGTCCGACGAACTTAAAGACACTGAAACTCCGCGTCTTATCAAACGTCTTATCGCTTCGGCGGTATTCCTTATAATTCTGATGTATTTTTCGATGGGACACATGATGTGGGGCTGGCCTCTGCCGTCGTTTTTCGACGGAAACCACGTCGCAATGGGACTGGTACAGCTTCTGCTGTCGGCGGTTATCATGGTTATAAATCAGAAGTTCTTCATAAGCGGATTCAAAGCTCTGATTCACCGTTCGCCGAACATGGATACGCTCGTCGCGCTCGGCTCATCCGCTTCGTTTTTATGGAGCGTTTACGCGCTGTTTCAGATGACGTCGGCGCAGACCGCGGGCAATCCGGAACTTGTCATGAAATATATGGACGAATTCTATTTTGAATCGGCGGCGATGATTTTAACGCTCATTACGGTCGGAAAAACGCTTGAGGCAAGGTCTAAGGGCAAGACGACAGACGCGCTCAAAAGTCTTATGAAGCTCGCCCCGCAGACTGCGGTTATTATAAAGGACGGAAAAGAAAAAACCGTTCCGATTTCACAGGTAAAAAAGGGCGATATCTTCGTCGTCCGTCCCGGAGAGAGCATCCCCGTTGACGGAATCGTACTCGAGGGAAACAGCGCCGTAAACGAATCGGCACTTACCGGCGAGAGCGTACCTGTCGACAAATCGGATGGGGACGGAGTTTCCGCCGCAACGGTCAATCAGTCGGGATTTTTAAAATGCCGTGCCGAACGCGTAGGCGAGGATACCGCACTTTCAAAGATTATAAAAACAGTATCCGACGCGGCGGCAACAAAAGCGCCGATAGCAAAAATCGCAGATAAAGTTTCCGGCGTTTTCGTACCGACCGTCATAACAATTGCGGTTATTACGACAATAGTATGGCTCTTAATCGGACGAGAATTTCCGTTTGCATTAGCACGCGGAATCTCCGTACTCGTAATAAGCTGTCCGTGCGCGCTCGGACTCGCAACACCCGTTGCAATAATGGTGGGCAGCGGACTCGGCGCAAAGAACGGAATACTCTTCAAAACCGCCGTTTCTCTCGAGGAAACAGGCAAGATAAACATTGTCGCACTCGACAAAACGGGCACCGTAACGGCAGGCGAACCCGTCGTAACGGATATAATTCCTTTAAACGGTCAAACCGAAAATGAATTCATGACCTCAGCGTTTTCTCTCGAATCAAAAAGCGAACACCCGCTTGCAAAGGCGATCGTCAAAAAAGGAGAGGAACTCGGCATTTCGGCATTTGAAACAAGTGATTTCAAGGCGCTGTCAGGCAGCGGACTCTCAGCCGTTCACGACGGAAAAACACTGCTTGGCGGAAATCTTAAATTCATAAAAGAACATGCGGACGTTTCAAAGCAAGCCGAGGAAAAAGCATTAAGCCTTGCAAACGAGGGCAAAACGCCGATGCTGTTTTCTGTTGATTCAAAACTTGCCGGCATAATAGCCGTCGCGGACGAAATAAAACCCGAAAGCCGTGAGGCGGTAAAACAGCTTAAAAATATGGGAGTCAGAGTCGTAATGCTCACGGGAGACAACGAATCAACGGCTAAGGCGATAGGCAGACAGGCAGGAATCGACGAGGTCGTCGCGGGAGTTCTGCCCGACGGCAAGGCAGACGTTATAAACGAGCTTAAAAAACAAGGCAAGACCGCCATGGTCGGCGACGGAATAAACGACGCGCCCGCCCTTACCGTCGCGGATATGGGCATAGCGATAGGCGCGGGAACGGATGTCGCAATCGACGCGGCGGACGTGGTTTTAATGAAAAGCCGTCTGACCGACGTACCGGCGGCTCTTCGTTTGAGCAGAGCAACGCTTACGAATATACGCGAAAATCTGTTCTGGGCGTTTATTTATAACGTCATAGGAATTCCTATCGCGGCGGGCTGTTTCGTCGCATTGGGACTTACGCTCAACCCGATGATAGGAGCCGCGGCAATGAGTCTTTCGAGCTTCTGCGTCGTAACTAATGCGTTAAGACTCAATTTAAAGAAAATAAACGACCCGTCGCACGACAGAAAAATTAAAAATAAAATCGAGCCGAAAACGGTTACGGTATCGGATAATTCGAATAACGGCGGAAAGACCGTAACAATTCACATTGAGGGAATGATGTGCGCGCACTGCGAAGCAACGGTCAAAAAGGCTCTTGAAAGTATTGACGGCGTAAAATCAGCCGAAGCAAGTCACGAAAACGGCACGGCGAAAGTAATACTCTCGTCCGAAGTCGATAAAGAAACAATGAAAAAAGCAGTCGAGGACGAGGATTACACCGTCGTCTCATTCGAAGATTAAAGCCATGAACGAATCAGATTTACCGTGCATACAAAGCGAAACTCAGACTGAAACGCGTGTTTTCGACGGAATAAAACTGACGTTCGAGAACGAATCGAACGTGTCCGGCTCCGATAAAGCGAACAGAATACTGGAGATACGTCACTGCAAGTCGGGCAGAGCGGAATTTTTAACAGGCGACGGATTTATATACCTCGGCGCGGGAGATATGTACGCCGGTCCCCCGCTTGCCGGCGCGGAATATTTCCCGACGGGAGAGTATTCGGGCGTCAAAGTCACGGCGGATATCGAAAAAACTCCGAAATGTCTGTCATGTTTTCTTGAGGACGTAAACGTAAATCCCGAAAATCTTTATGAAAAATTCAAAAACGGCTATATCGCACGTTCGGACGAAAACACGGCGCATATATTCTCGGAAATTTATAATGTCGACGAGAACATAAAAATGGGTTATTTCAAGGTAAAAACGCTCGAGCTGTTCCTGTTTTTAAGCCGAATCGACATATTAAAAAGCGAAAAAGTAAGTCATACCGTTTCAAAATCGCAGATAGAGCTTACGTGTAAAATAAACGCGTACGTAAACTCCCACGCGGACGAGCATATTACGCTCGAAAAAATGTCGGCAATGTTCAACTCGTCCCCCACCGGTATAAAAAACGCATACAAATCGGTATTTTCAACGTCGTTTTCGTCATACGTGCGTACGCTCAGAATGAAAAAAGCCGCGTCGCTTTTAAAGAAAACTGACATGAGCATACTCGACGCCGCGCTGTGCGTAGGGTATACAAACGCGTCAAAATTCGCAAAAGCCTTTTCGGACGAATTCGGAATTACACCGAAGAAATACAGCAAACAATAATTTATTACATTGAAGCGTAAACAAATCATGTAGGGAAAGACATTGTCTTCCCCTACATAAAGAATGTTTATGTTTGGAACGATAAATTATTGTTTGTCTTTTCGGATTGTTTTTTTGTCCGATAAGAGCGGAAATTCAAATTAAAACGTACTATTATATATTCGTCGGGAGGGACAGACGTTCTTCCCGATATAAAAAGAGTATCGGTTAGTAAGTGCTAACTATAAAAAGGAGATGCAGACCTTGAGCGTCGTTATCGTAGGCGGAAACGAAAGAATGGAAAGACAATACACCGAGCTTTGCAGGCAGTATTCATGTAAAGCAAAGGTGTTTACAAAAACCTCAGGCGGCGTCAGAAGCGTCGGCTCTCCCGACCTTATAGTTCTGTTTACGGGTACGGTTTCGCATAAAATGCTCCGTTCGCTCGAATGTGAGACGAAGGGCATGAATATCCCGATAGCAAAAAGCCATACAAGCTCAATAACAGCACTGAGAAACATACTCGAAGCGCACACGGGAGGCATGTAAATGAGCGAGGATTTATTGATAGACCAATGTTCTCCGACCATGGCGGGCATAAAAACGGGCAGTCTGTTCTCCTGTTATGCCGACGACAAAAAGACATTAAATGCGGATATCAGAAGATTTAACGCAAGGCTCGTTCCGAAAGGCTTACGTCTTGTCCCCATGAAATTCGAGAACAACCGCGCGCTTGTCTACATGTACAGACCGTCAAAACTTGCAAAGGATTTAAACGACCCCACGGCGCACAGTATACTGTCGGGACTTGACTACCCCTCGTCGGGCGCGGACAGCAAAGTAGCAATACTTCGCAAAAAAATCAACACAAGCGAAAGCTTCCCGCATGAAATCGGACTGTTTCTCGGCTACCCTCCCACGGATGTGGACGGATTTATAAAAAAAGGACCGCATAAAGCGAAGCTTACGGGCGTATGGAAGGTTTACGCGGATGAAGACAGTGCGAAAAAGAAATTCGCACTTTATAAAAAATGCGCGGGAGTTTACAGAACAGCTTATGAAAAGCACCGTTCGTTTGACAGACTTATCGTCAGAGAGCGCTGAAAAACGAATTTGACGTTTTTAATTAATAAAAATTGAAAGGAATTGATAAAATATGAGTAAGGTTGCGGTAGTTTACTGGAGCGGTACGGGCAATACCGAAGCCATGGCGGTATCCGTCGCGGACGGAGTAAAGAAGGCAGGAGGCGAAGCTGTCGTATTGACCTCGGGAGAATTCGATTCTTCAATGATTTCGTCATTTGACGCAATAGCGTTCGGATGCCCCGCAATGGGAGCGGAGGAACTCGAAGAGGATGAATTCGAGCCTATGTTCTCCGCGTGCGAGAGCGAACTTAACGGCAAAAGGATCGCGCTTTTCGGCTCATACGGCTGGGGCGACGGCGAGTGGATGAGAACGTGGGAGGAGCGCTGTGTTTCCCTCGGCGCGGTTATCGCGTGCGAGAGCGTAACGGCAAACGAAGCCCCCGACGGCGAGGCAGCGGCAAAGTGCGTTGAACTCGGCAAAAAGCTTGCCGGATAATTAATTTTAAAGATTTTTCCGTATTTTTAACATCTTCATTTTCTGCTTGCAAGCCGTCCGCAGACATTATCTGCGGACGGCTTGCTGAACAATAATTTACCTCGGTTACTTATTGTTTATTTTTTCTTCGTATACTTTCTCTTCTCCCGCCGAAAATATCGTCGGGAGTGATTTTTATGTTAATAAAAACAAAACGCGCCTGCGTCCGGCTCGTTTCATACGTATGCGCCGTCATCATATCTCTTTCTGTTTTCGGCGCGCTCGAAAAGAAAAAAGCCGACAAATACGAAAGTCTGGTAAATCTTTCATACCAGCAGGCAATATCGGGACTGAGCTCATACCTTGACACTATAAAAACCGACCTTTATAAAGGAATGTACGCTTCTACTCCCGCCATGACCGGCAAGCTGTCGGCGTCGCTTCTGTCATCGTCGTCGGGAGCACTCGAATGCATTTCGAGACTGCCGAGCGCACAGGGCAAATTATATAACGCCTACAAATTTTTAACTCAGGTTGCAGCATTTACCGATTCTCTCAACGAAAAAACGGCAAACGGCGAAAATATTTCCGACGAAGAGTATGAAACAATGGAAAAACTATATAAATACGCCTCAACGCTCTCGGGGCAGATAAGCTACGCGCAGGAAATGGCTTTGGGCACGGGGCTTAATTTCGAACAGTCCGTTTCCTCGCTGTCTCTTCCGTCTGCCGACAAAGCCGATATAGTTAATTTTTCCGACACGGTCGACGAAACCGAGGAATCGTTTGCCGATTTTCCGACTCTTATTTACGACGGTCCGTTTTCGGATAATATAACGAACAAATCATCCTCGTTTTTAGAGGGCAAAACGGAAATTTCACAGTCGGCGGCGGCTGAAATTGCGTCAAAGATTACAGGTTCGGACAAGGGAAACGTCAAATTTGCTTATGACGACGCATCAAACGTATCTTCTTACGTTTTCACTGTCGGTTCAAAAACCGTTTCGATTACCAAAAATGGCGGATATCCAAGCTATATGATTTCCGACGTTTACGCTCACGAAGAAGTTATGAATAAGGACGACGCCGTAAAAATCGGTTACGAATTTTTAAATAACTGCGGTTACACCGGAATGACAGACACATATTATGCGGACAGCGACGGAATATGCACGATAAATTATGCTTATAAATTCGGAGACGTCACGTGCTACACCGACCTTATAAAAGTAAGCGTTTCGCTCACGGACGGTTCTGTTACGGGGTTCGACGCGCGGGGATATCTTATGAATCACACCGACAGAAGTTTCCCCGAAAATGAGAAGGGATTTTCCGCGGCGGCAGAGTGTATAAGCTCCCGACTTACACCGCAGACGGTTAAAAAAACCGTTATTCCCACAGACTCAACAAGCGAAGACTTCGCATACGAATTCAAGTGCTCCGCACCGGACGGCACCGACGTTCTCGTTTATATCGACGCACTGACGCTCCAGGAGGATCAAATCCTGATACTTCTGTATTCCGACGGAGGAATTCTTACAAAATAGTATAAAACGTATTTTTGCGGGGAATAATAAAGACGGTTCAGACTTTATGATAGAAAGGAACGACGTTCTGTGAAAAAACTGATACCAATTATCGCTGCCGTTCTTTGTGCGGTAAGCATATTTACCTCCTGTTCAAAAGACGGGGATAAGGTAAAGGACGATGTCGAGGGACTCGTCACGACAACCAAAAAGACCGAGATGTTCAATTCATCCGAGGCAAGACCCGAGTCGACAAATATGGATTCGGCGCTCGAAAAAGGAGCCGAAAAGGCCGCCGACGGCGCAAAGAAAGCCGCCGAAGGTGCCGAAAAGCTCGACGAAGATATGAAGCAGAACATGAAGGACAACAATAAAAAAGCAAACTGAAAAACAAACCGGCCGTAAAACGACAAAAAGGGACCTCCGATTGTCAGTTTTGCGGTCGGTTTTAAAAAAATTTAAATATTTGCATAAATTTGTACAGAATTATTACTTGACTTTGAATTTGTTATAGTGTATTCTATAAATTGATTTATTTTGTATATTATTTTTAAAATTAAGGAGCTGGATTTCATGAAAAAACTTATTTCCGTACTTCTCAGTCTGCTCACACTAATAAGCGTATGCTCGTTCACTTTCGTAGGAGCTTCCGCTGCCGTTAGCACGGACGACCCCAAGCTTGTTTTGGATGAATCATACGATGAAAAGTCAAAAACAATCACGGTTAAAGTTACCGTTAAAAACGCAGTAGGAATAACATCCGGTATCGTCGACCTTGTTTTCGACGACGAAATGTGTTCTTATAAAGAGGACAGCTTTAAAACTCTCGCCGACGGTCTCACCGCCGAGGGCGGAAAAACCGTTGACAATACATACGAATGCGCATGCGCGTTTATCGCGGCGAACAGTATTGAGCCCGCAGACTGCGACGAAAACGGCGACCTTCTTCTGTGCGAGTTCCAGTTCAACGTAAAGGGCGACTATAAAAAAGATTCCTTCTACCTTTATACCGAGGGCATTGAGGTCAACAACTCGACAAAGGACGATATCGAACCTGTAGGAAACACCGATATGGCTCCCGTTAAGAACACAACTGCAAATAAGGCTGCAAAAACAACAAAAGAATCGTCGGCAAAAACCGACACAAAGAAATCAGATAACACCGTACTTTTTGTTATCATCGCAGTTGCGGTAATCGCAGCCGCGGCGGTTATCACCGTAGCAGTAAGCAAGAAGAAAAAGAGTGCCGAATTAAACGGAGAAAACGATAAAGCGTCTTCCGGTGAAAAAAACGAAGATAAAAACAGCACCGACGGCAAAGAGGAATAAACAGCATTTTCCTTTAAACATAATTTAAGCGTCATTTAAGTTTAATGTTATATTCTCAATGTGGGACAATATACGCGGGACTCTCGGAGGTAATCGAAGGATTATGAATAAAAAGTTATCATCCGTTTTAATGCTGATTACAACTCTGATACTTTGCTGTACGTGCGCGTTTGTTTCGTTTGCCCAAACGACGACAACGTCTGCCTCCGGTTCGATTGCAGACGCAGTACAGGGTGCGCTGTCCGACAGCGGACTGTCCGACGCGGTCAACGACGTTATCGGCGGAATTCAGGACAGCGGAGGTATTTCCGATGTTGTGGGAGGAATCTCCGACAGAATTTCGGGAAGTCTAAGCGACTACTCGTCCTTGCTTGACGGAATTCTGAACGGCGGTTCGCAGTCACAGACCACGACTTCCGCGCAGGTAACACAGTCGTTCGGGAACTTTGCACTGCCGAACTCCCCTGTGCAAAACAACACTCCGAACAGGGTGACGAGCGCCGGGACAACAGCCCCCGCAGCAACGGCGCCGACTACGGCGGTACCGCAGACAACTGCCGAAACAAAACCAACGACAGCCCCGAATGCCGGCGTAACGGCGGCGGGACTTTCAACCGCAGACACAAATGAGTCCAAGGGCTCGGGAATATGGATTTTCACAGCGGTTGTTGCCGCGGTTATAATGGTTGTTGTCGTTACGCTCATAGCCGTTACGGGACATACCGAGTTCAATTCCAGAGTTTACGACAAATCGACGATAAAAAGCGTCAGAAAGACCTCAGCTTCAGAGGTTGAATTTGACGATGACGAACCTATGGATAATATCATGTATGCCGGCGCCCGCGACAAGGATTCGCACGGCTCAAGAGGTTGATATTTTATGAAGAAAAAAATTATTTCCGTGATTCTTGCGCTCTTCATGTGCATATCACTGAGCGTTACCGCGTTTGCGTACGATTTATTCTATGATACGTACAAAAAAGCTGCGGAAGCTCTGCACGAAAAATACCCCAACATATCCGTCGATGATTTCATGGATGAGTTCTCGAAATTTCTGAACGAACCGCTCGATCAGGAAAAAATAAACGAGGCGATACAGAATCTTATAAACCGTATGACGCCCACGACCGACCCCAACGCAGAGACCACGACTAAAAAAGTGACTACGACTAAGAGGGAAACCACGACAAAAGAGCGGACGACAAAACGCGAGGAAAACACGACGGCTGCTCCTTCGTTCACGATTCCCAGCGGTATCAGAAATAATAATATTAACAACAATAACACAACTGCTCCGAATATCGGAGGAATTACAATCCCTCAAGTAACCGAGAATTCGTCATTTACGCAGACAGTCCCGGTAGTGAGCATGTATCAGCAGAATTCACCGAACATCAATAACAATAAAACTCCGGACGCCGCCGGAACAGTCAGCGACAAATCGACTGTTTCGAGCAAAACGATAATGGCGTGGGTAATAATAGCCGTCGGCGTTATGCTCCTTATTGTAAGTATTGTCGTTATAGTAATGTCATCAGACGGACGTTCGTCATTTTCGCGCAGAAACAGAAAACGTATGCGCAAAAACGGAGGAGTCAGAAAAGATTACGTTCCGTTTACAGAGACGACGATGCCCGAGGTTACGGTAAATACTGCGGCGGATTTGGCTGAGAAAAAGCACCTTTATGCCAAGGCAGGTAAAACCGGGGACTACACATCATTCTTCGATTCGTCCACAGCATCCGCGCTTGACTCCGCGGTTATCGTAGCGTCTGAAGGTTCGTCGTACACCGGCAGTTCGGCACCCGATGTCGATACATCCGTTGCGGAAAACATGCTTAAAAATTCCGCAAAAACGATACGCATATGCGAGGACTGCGGTACAACCGTCCCCGAAGATATGATGTTCTGTCCGAAATGCGGAACTTTCATGGGCATAGTAAGCGACGTTCCGTCACAGAACGAAACAGCCGAAGAATCGACCGGCAGCGTTGACAAACAGAACGAAAATAACATCGAAAAAGAGACCGTTACAACGGCGGAATAAATATAACAGTTACATCAGCAAAACAGAGTACAGGCGGGAAATTTAAAAACCGCCTGTATTTTTTTATAAAAAATCCGCAGCCCGCATTTTTACGGGTTACGGATTATGTATTCAAATAAATTTATCCGGAGAATCAGCAGATTCCCTGAGCCGACATAGCGTCGAGAACCTTTTCAAATCCGGCGATATTCGCACCCTTTACGTAATCGTTGTCGAATCCGTATTTCTTTGCGGCGTCGTCCATGTTGTGGAATATCGTGACCATGATATGCTTTAACTTACTGTCGACATTTTCGAACGACCATGTAAGTCTCTCGCTGTTCTGCGACATTTCGAGAGCCGATACAGCAACGCCTCCGGCGTTAGCGGCCTTTGCGGGAGCTACGAGAATGCCGTTTTTCTGAAGATACTCGGTTGCCTCTGCGGTTACGGGCATGTTTGCGCCCTCAGCTACTGCGAAACAGCCGTTTTCTTTAAGCATCTTCGCGTCGTCAAGATTAAGTTCGTTCTGTGTAGCGCACGGCAGAGCTACGTCGCACTTAACGCTCCATACTCCCCTGCCCTCGTGATACTCAGAATTGGGACGATACTTTTTATACTCGGTAAGTCTCTTTCTTTCAACTTCCTTAATCTTTTTAAGAGCCTTAACGTCGATTCCATTGGGGTCATATACCCAGCCGGTCGAATCACTGCACGTTACGGGCTTCGCGCCGAGCTGTAAAGCCTTTTCGATAGCGTAAATTGCAACGTTGCCCGCGCCGGAAACGCATACGGTTTTGCCCGAAATGTCCTGTCCGTTGCATTTAAGCATTTCCTCCGTGAGATAGAGAAGTCCGTATCCCGTCGCTTCTGTTCTCGCAAGAGAACCGCCGTACGAAAGACCCTTGCCGGTCAGAACACCCTCATTGAGTTTTCTGATACGTTTATACTGACCGTAGAGATAGCCTATCTCTCTGCCTCCTACGCCGATATCGCCCGCAGGAACGTCCGCGTCCGCGCCGATATGTCTGTAAAGCTCGGTCATGAAGCTCTGGCAGAACGCCATAATCTCTCTGTCGGATTTACCCTTGGGGTCAAAATCCGAACCGCCCTTGCCTCCGCCGATGGAAAGTCCGGTAAGCGAATTTTTAAATATCTGTTCGAATCCTAAGAATTTAATAATGCTGATATTTACCGACGGATGGAAACGCAGACCGCCCTTGTAGGGTCCTATGGCGTTGTTGAACTGAACGCGGTAGCCTCTGTTTACATGCGCCTGACCGTTGTCGTCAACCCACGGAACCTTGAAGAAAATCTGTCTGTCGGGCTCTGTCAGTCTTTCGAGTATAGCGTCGCGCTCATATTTCTCCTCGTCCTTATCAATAACGGGTCTTATTGAATTAAGAACTTCGTGCACTGTCTGTAAAAATTCGGGCTGATCGGCATATCTTACGTCCAGCTCGTTTAAAATTCTGTTTGTGTAACCTGTCTTTGACATCAGTGTTTACCTCCGAATATTGCAAATCAAAATATTAACAATTTATATCTGAATCAGACGGGCAAAAACCGTCTGTTTTCATTCATTTTATTCATCTGACCGTGGAAATGATACGCTCGGCAACCGCTCGTTTTGTTATGCACTCGTCCATCGCAGTTTTCTCGATAAATCTCTGCGCAGTCGCTTCATTCATCTGATAACGGTCGATCAACGCCCATTTTGCGCGGTTTACGATTCGTATTTCCTCCATTTTCTCTTCAAGCTTTGCGGTTTTCTGCTCGACTTTTTTCATTCTCTCTCTCGTCGAGCACAGAAGCCGTAAGGACTGATTTATAATCGAAACCGAAGTCGGAACGGGAACTGTCAGCACGCCGTACTCGGTCAAAACTCCGCTGACGTCGTCGAACCTCTCGTTTTTTATAAACATCATAACGCCGGACGAGCTCTGTGAGCAGATATCCACCGCAAGATCTATGCCGTTTCCGTCCGGGAGAGGCGAATTTATCATAATAAGGTCATAACTTCTCGACAGCAGCTCGCGTCTTGCAGAGGAAACGCTCGACACCGTTTTTACCGGGCTGAACTTCGACTCGTTGAGAAGAGCGCGCAGGGAAATATTGAATTTTTCGTTCGCCGAAACGGTAAGAACGCTGTAAACCGTCTGCATTTCCATCCGCGCCGTTCACCTCCGAATTTGGATTGCTTTTATTATTTATTCGCGTAGTTATTGACAACCGACTGCGGGACGTATCTCTTTATGAATTCGCTTTCAAGCGCATATTTCGCAGCCTCGTCAAACGACAGCGGAAGCGCGTCATAACCCGACATGTCGGTTAAATTAACGTCAACCGCTTCAACGGGCTTCAAATCGGATTCCGCGCTCTCAAGACACGCATAAATTATCAGCGCAAATGCAAGATACGGATTGCTCAGCGGATCAGGCGAACGAAGCTCGGCTCTCCTGCTGTCCTCGTTTGCGTATGCGGGAATTCTTATAAGCTGAGAGCGATTTTCACGCGACCATGTGATGTATTTCGGAGCCTTATTCGTTCCGAAACGCTCGTAAGAACGCCTGTCGGGATTTAAGAACAGCGTCATGTCTTTTATTTTATCCATGATACCCGATATAAAGCGGGGCATGTATTTGTCGTTATCCGAATTTAACGATATATTGATATGAAAACCGTTTCCGGGCTTGTCCGCTATCGGTCTCGGCGAAAAATCTGCACACAGGCCGTTGACCGCCGTCACCGTATTTACGACAGTTTTAAACGTAACGGCGTTGTCCGCGGCGGTAAGCGGGTCGGAATGTATGAAGTCGATTTCATTCTGACCGGGACCCTCCTCGTGGTGCGAACTCTCGGGATAAATACCCATGCGTTCGAGCGTAAGGCAGATTTCACGGCGGATATTCTCGCCCTTGTCGTCAGGAGCTATGTCCATATATCCCGCGTTGTCGTACGGAACCGAAGTCGGTTCACCGTCGTCATCGCGTTTAAAAAGATAAAATTCAAGCTCCGAACCGAAGTTAAAATAAAGTCCTTTTTTCTCCGCCTCGGCAACCGCATTTTTCAAAAGCGCTCTCATATCGCCCTCGAACGGCGTACCGTCGGGATATTTTATATCGCAGAACATGCGTACGACCTTACCGTGCTCGGGTCTCCACGGCAGAACCGCGATAGTCGACGGGTCGGGATGCAGGAACAAATCGGAATGCACCGCGCTCGGAAATCCGTCGATAGCCGAAGCGTCAATACCCTTCCCGTATTTAAAAACCTTTTCGAGCTGCGTGGGCAGAACCGAAATATTCTTCTGTCTGCCGTATATATCGCAGAATGCAAGACGAATGAACTTAACGTCCTCCTCTTCGACATACTGGATTACTTCTTCATTTGTGTAACTCATGATACGCCCGCCTTCACCGTAATCGGTAATAAAATAACGCGCTCATCCGTACGGGCAGAATACACGGAGTAAAATACACCCTTGTACTCCGTAATGCCGTGTACGAACGAACGCCGTTGCTCATTCTTTTTAATGGTATTATTTTATCACAATACAACGTCTTTGTCAACTCACATTATATCCAAACACGTCTGTAAAAAACAGGACAAACGTTGTTAAATTCAACGGCGGAAAACGCGCCTCATTAGAACTAATGATACCATTTCAAAAATTTGTTTTTTCAAGAAAAAGAATATTCCTTACCGCATGAAATCAGCAATATAATATAAAATGATAACAATGCGTCGGCAATATAAAATCCGCGGTTTGTTATCGGCAAATTTATATTTAAAAAATTCTTGTACCAAAAAAAAGGACTGCCGCTGAGGCAGTCCGACATATTATTTTTTAGGAATGATTTTTTCCGTTCCGCCCATATAGGGTCTCAATGCTTCCGGGATATTTACACTGCCGTCGGCGTTCAAATTGTTCTCCAAAAACGCGATAAGCATTCTCGGGGGTGCGACAACCGTATTGTTAAGCGTATGGGCAAGATATTTTTTGCCGTCCTCGCCCTTGACTCTGATACCGAGTCTTCTCGCCTGCGCGTCGCCGAGGTTCGAACACGAACCGACTTCGAAATACTTCTTCTGTCTCGGTGACCACGCCTCTACGTCGACGGATTTTACCTTCAAATCGGCAAGATCGCCCGAACAGCATTCGAGAGTTCTGACGGGGATATCGAGCGAACGGAACAAATCGACGGTGTTTTTCCAAAGCTTGTCGTACCACATCATACTGTCCTCGGGCTTGCAGACGACTATCATCTCCTGCTTTTCAAACTGATGAATTCTGTAAACGCCTCTCTCCTCGATACCGTGCGCACCCTTTTCCTTTCTGAAACAAGGCGAATAGCTCGTCAGGGTCTTGGGAAGCTCCTGCTCGGGAATTATCTGATCTATGAATTTACCTATCATGGAGTGTTCGCTTGTACCGATAAGATAGAGATCCTCGCCCTCAATCTTATACATCATCGCTTCCATTTCGGCAAAGCTCATAACGCCCGTGACAACGTCCGAACGAATCATGAACGGAGGAACGACGTATGTAAAGCCTCTGTTTATCATAAAATCGCGCGCGTAAGCAATAACCGACGAGTGAATTCTCGCAATATCGCCCATAAGATAATAAAATCCGTTGCCGGCTACGCGTCTTGCGGCGTCGAGGTCGATTCCGTCGAAACGCTCCATTATATCGGTGTGATACGGAATTTCAAAATCGGGAACGACGGGTTCGCCGAAACGCTCAACCTCTACGTTCTCACTGTCGTCCTTTCCTATAGGTACGCTCTCGTCGATAATGTTGGGGATAACGAGCATTATTTTTCTGATTTTCGCGCTGAGTTCGCCCTCAAGACGTTCGCACTCGGCAAGTCCCTTTGTGTCCTCTGCAACCTGCGCTTTCGCCTTTTCGGCTTCGTCCTTTTTGCCCTGCGCCATAAGCGCTCCGATAAGCTTCGACGCCTTGTTTTTAGAGGCTCTCAGCTCGTCAGCCTTCATCTTATTGGCTCTGTACTCCCTGTCGAGAGCAATTACCTCGTCGACCATGGGGAGCTTGTTATCCTGAAACTTCTTTTTGATATTATCCTTTACGATATCGGGATTTTCCCTCAAAAATTTAATATCAAGCATCTTTAGTATATACTCCTTTTCAAATCAATCCTCAAACAGATTGGCAATTTTCTGCAAATCCTCTTTGTCGAAAAATTCTATTTCGATTTTTCCGCCCTTTTTGCTCTCTTTAACGCTGACTTTTCTGCCCGAGGATGACGAAATCGACAGCTCGACCTCGCTGAAAAACGGGTCTCTCTTATGAATTCTCGTACTTCCCGGAACAGACTGAGAGTTAATGCTCTTTACGAGTTTTTCAGTCTCTCTTACCGAAAGATGTTTTGAAATAACGGTGTCCGCCGCGTCGCATATTTTTGACTTGTCGTTGATTCCGAGCAATGCCCTCGCGTGACCCTGCGACAGAAAATCATCGCTTACAAGGTCTCTGACCTTTTCGGGCAAAGACATGAGTCTTAACGTATTGGTAAGCGCTGAACGTGATTTACCGAGTTTCTGCGCCGCCTGCTCCTGCGTAAAATCGAACTCGTCTATGAGTTTCTGTATACCCTCCGCTTCCTCCATGGGGTTAAGGTTTTCCCTCTGAAGATTCTCGATAAGAGCTATAACCGAAACCTCGGAATCCGTAAGTGTTTTTACGATAACGGGAACCTCCGTAAGCCCCGCGATTCTCGCCGCTCTCCAACGGCGTTCGCCCGCGACAAGCTGATATCCGCCGTCGGGCATGGGGCGGACGATAAGAGGCTGTAAAACGCCGTGCTCGGCGATACTCGAAGCGAGTTCGTTGAGCGCCTCCTCGTCGAAATTCTGTCTCGGCTGATCCCTGTTAGGCTCAATTTCGCCTATCGAAAGCGAGCTTACCGACGCGGACTCCTCGCCGTCGAGCGAATTGTCAAAAAGAAGCGCGTCAAGCCCCCTGCCGAGACCTCTGTTTTTTGGTGCCATATATTTCTCTCCTGAAAATAACTTATATAATTATGCTCTTTCCAATGTAAACGGGGTAAGTCTCTGCGCCGGAGAGTGAATTTCTCGGTCTGACAACGCCGTACTTGTCCATAATGACCCAGTCTAACTTCGAATCCGCGCCGATAAACGACGAGTGCATTATTATCGAATTCTTAACTACTGCGCCTTTTTCTATGTGAACGCCTCTGAATATAACGGAATTCTCGACCGTACCCTCGATTTTACATCCGTCGGCGATAAGCGAATTCTTAACCGACGCGCCGATACCGTAAACTGCGGGCATATCGTCCGCCGTCTTTGTATAAACGGGGTCGCCGTTATGGAACAGCTGTTTTAAATTCTCCTCTTTTAAAAGAGCCGTGTTCGCGTCGAAATAACTCTTTAACGAATCCACCGCAGGGCAGAATCCGTCTATGCGGTAAGCGGTCATTTTAAGACTGCATACGTTCTGACGGATTATATCCTTTTCAAAGCTCGTATATCCTCTCGTTACGGCTTCGTTTACAAGACGTTCGAGAAGCGATTTTCTCATTACAATTATATTTATTGAATAACTGCCCTCTCCGTCGGGATTTACGGGAACGGTAACGTCCGTTATAACGCCCTCGGAATTTATGTCAAAGACCATGACGTCCTCGAGAGCGGGTATCTTGCCCTCTTTATACGCAAACGTAATATCCGCGCCCGAAGCAATATGTTTATCGACGATTCTGCCGATATCAACATTGCATATAAAGTTACAGTCGGACAAAACGACGTATTCCTCTTTTGATTTCTTTATAAACGGCATAATATTTGCAAGCGCGTCGATTCTGCACGTATACACTCCGTTGCCGTTAGTAAACGGGGGCAGAATGAACAGACCCTCGTTTTTTCTCGACAGATCCCACGGTTTGCCGTTGCCTATATGATCCATGAGGGACTGATAATTGCTCTTTGTAATAACTCCGACTTTTCTGATTCCGCAGTTTACCATGTTCGACAGCGGGAAGTCGATAAGACGGTATCTTCCGCCGAACGGAACGGAACCCATGGTTCTCAGAGCCGTAAGCTGATCTATGCACACGCTGTGCGCGTCCGCGTAAATAAGTCCTAAAACGTTATTTCCTTTCATACCGTTTCGCCCTCCTTTACATCCTCGCCGATCATCTGACGGGCGGTAACGCGCGCGTTCTTTCCGACATTTACGCTGTGTCCTACTACCGCTACGCCCCACTTGTCAAGATCGCTTATCTCCTGCGGGTCCTCGCCGACGACCGCGCCCGATTCAATGACCGCATTCTCGGCTATCATAGCATACTGAACCTTTGCGCCGGGCTTGATAACCGCGCCGGGCATAACTATCGAATACTTGACCTCCGCGCCCTCGGCTACGGAAACGTTCGAGAAAATAACGGAGTAGTCAACCTTACCGCTTATAATGCATCCGCCCGCGACAATCGAATTCTCGACGTGCGCGCTGTCGGATATGTAGTGCGGAGGAGTCGCCGCGGTGTTCGAATAAATTTTCCACGAGGAATCGCTTAAATCTATATTCGCAACAGGATTTAAAAGGTCGAGATTAGCCTCCCACAGGCTGTCTATGGTTCCTACGTCCTTCCAGTATCCGTCGAATTCATATGCGAAAAGTCTCTCGCCCGCCTCGTGCATTGCGGGAATAACGTCCTTACCGAAGTCGTTTGACGAGTTCTCCTTAGCCTCGTCGGCTATGAGATATTCTCTTAACTTCGACCACGTGAACATGTAAACGCCCATTGAAGCCTTATTGCTCTTGGGATTCTTGGGTTTTTCCTCGAATGCTGTAATGGCTCCGTCATCGTCTGTAAACATAAGTCCGAAGCGCGAAGCCTCCTCCCACGGCACTTCGAGCATTGCGATGGTACACGCCGCCTCGTGAGCCTTATGGAAGTCGAGCATTTTCGAATAGTCCATTTTATAAATATGATCGCCCGAGAGAACGGCTACATATTCGGGATTATATCTGTCAATGAAATTGATGTTCTGATAAATCGCGTTCGCGGTACCCCTGTACCAGTCGGTTCCCTTTATCTGCTGATACGGTGAGAGAATGTGAACTCCGCCGTTCATTCTGTCGAGATCCCACGGCTGACCGTTGCCGATATAGTCGTTCAATTCAAGGGGCTGATACTGCGTTAAAACGCCGACGGTATGTATACCGGAGTTCACGCAGTTGGAAAGCGGGAAGTCTATGATTCTGTATTTTCCGCCGTAGGGAACGGCGGGCTTAGCTATATTCTTGGTAAGTATTCCGAGTCTGCTGCCCTGACCGCCGGCGAGCAGCATAGCTATACATTCTGTTTTTCTTGCCATAGTGTAACCTTCCTTTTTGTTTTTTATTTTCTCTTTTTTAAGTATATCGCCGAAAGACCGGGCAGAGAAAGCTCCACACTCTGCGGCTGCGAATGCATACCCTGCGCCTTTGTGCGGTAAACGCGTTTTCTGACCTTGCCGGAACCGCCGAATTTCTTATCGTCGGAATTGAATACAACGTCGTAAACGCCCTTTTCGGGTACGCCCATTTTATAATGATCCCTCTGTACGGGGGTGAAATTGCATACGACTATAACGCTCTCGCCCTTTTCGTCCGTACGTCTGAACGCGATAACGGAGTTGTCCGAGTCGTCGCTGACTATCCATGAGAAGCCCTCCCACGAATAATCGATCTCCCACATGGGAGCGTTTTCTTTATAGAAACGGTTTAATGATTTCGTATATTCAAGCAGAGATTTATGAGAATCGTAATCGAGCAGGAACCAGTCGAGCTGTTTTTTCTCGTCCCACTCTATAAACTGACCGAATTCCTGACCCATAAAGAGCAGTTTCTTACCGGGGTGTGCGTACATATAGCCTAAGAACGCGCGCATTGCGGCAAACTTTTCTTCGTACGTTCCGGGCATTTTGTCTATAAGCGACTTCTTGCCGTGAACGACCTCGTCGTGCGAGATCGGCAGAACGAAATTCTCCGAAAACGCGTAAAAGAACGAGAAGGTTATAAGGTCGTGATTGTATTTTTTGAAATAGCCGTCGAGCGAAAAATATCTGAGTATATCGTTCATCCAGCCCATATTCCATTTAAAGTTAAAGCCGAGACCGCCTACATTCGTAGGCTTTGTAACGAGAGGCCACGCTGTCGATTCCTCGGCAATCATCATGATGCCGGGATAGTCCCTGAACAGAACCTCGTTGAGCTTTCGCAGAAACGCAACGGCTTCGAGATTCTCTCTTCCTCCCTTTTCGTTCCTGACCCAGTTTCCGTCGTCCCTGCCGTAGTCAAGGTAGAGCATTGAGGCGACTGCGTCGACTCTGATTCCGTCGATATGATATTCCTTAAGCCAGAACGAAGCCGAGGACATAAGGAAGCTTTTGACCTGCGTTTTGCCGTAGTCGAAAACCCTCGTTCCCCACTGGTAATGCTCGCCCTTTCTCGGGTCGGCATACTCATAGCACGGCTGACCGTCGAATTCGTAGAGTCCGTGCGCGTCCTTCGGAAAATGCGCGGGAACCCAGTCGAGAATAACGCCTATGCCGTTGTTGTGGCACTCGTTTATAAGATACATAAGATCCTCGGGAGTGCCGTATCTCGACGTCGGAGCAAAATAGCCGGTGACCTGATATCCCCAGCTTCCGTCGAACGGATACTCCGTAAGAGGCAGGAACTCGACGTGCGTGTAGCCCATTTCCTTGACATAGGGAATCAGCCTGTCCGCAAGCTCTCTGTATGAATAGAAGCTGCCGTCCTCGTTCATTCTCCACGAACCGGCATGAACCTCGTAAATATTAACGGGCGAGGAATAAATATCCTTACGCGCTCTTTCGTCCGTCCACTGCTTATCCGTCCATTTGAATTTATCGATTTCATAGAATTTCGAAGCCGTACCGGGTCTTGTCTCCGAATGAAAACCGTACGGGTCGCACTTCATAAACTGTCTGCCGTCCGAGGCGGTTATGCAGTATTTGTACGCGTCATATTGTTTTATTCCCTTAACGGTCGTCTCCCATATCTCGCCGTCGGACATACGCGTCATCGGATTTTTTTCTCCGTCCCAGGAGTTGAAATCGCCGACAACGCTTACGCTTACCGCGTGAGGAGCCCATACTCTGAATGTAACGGCGTTTTTGCCCGTCCTGTGCGCACCGAGAAGCTCGTACGCTCTTGCATTGCTTCCCTCGTGGAAAAGATAAACGGGAACGTCTAAATTCTCTTTCTTTTTGCTCTCCATAATCATTTCTCCGATTAATCCGTTTAATAAATACAGATATATATACTAATATATTATCAAAAAAAAGTTATTTTTTCAAGACCCATTATAAAATAATATCGATATTTTACACAAATACGCATACAAAATATGTCGCAATATTTGTAACAGTTGATGTAAAAACCATTTATGTATTGAAAAATAATTCAAAAGTATGTAAAATTAAATCAGTTAATTAATTCGCGGTGAAAATAAATGAACGATATTGAATTTTCAAAACTGTTAATGGATTTGGGCGTGCTTCACAGGTACGCGGTTTTTACAAACACGTCGGCTATCGGCGTGTATTACGGTCAGCCTCAGATTTTAAGATATCTGAAAGAGCACGGCGAGTGCTCACAGACCGAAATTGCGAAGTATCTGAACGTCTCATCCGCCTCAACAGCCGTCAGCATAAAACGCATGCAAAAGTCGGGACTGCTCGAAAAAAAAGCGGACGACAGCGATTTACGATATAATAAAATAAAAATCACACCGCTCGGGCTTGAAAAGGAGCAGAAAAGCAGGGAAATTTTCGACGAATGCTCGAAAAAACTCGTCTCCGGCTTTTCCGATGAAGAAAAAATACAGCTTAAAAATTATTTCGAGCGAATGATTGAGAATCTCACCGAAAACGGAAAGACCGCCGACGACGTTATAGGCGAATTAAAAAAAGCGGAACTGCGTTCGGGTAAGAACGACAAATAAAAATTTATAATGAAAAAAGCGGAGAGCCTCAATTCGGACTCTCCGCTGTTATTATTTACCCGCATTTTCGGGTATTTTCATTAAAACATCTATGCTGAACCGACAGTCACTGCTTTGAATATTGATCATGCCGTCGTATTTTTTCACCGTCTTTTTGACGTTTTTCATGCCGAAGCCGTGATTTACCTTGTCGGATTTCGACGTGCTCATATCCTCGGCTGCCGCGCCCGACACTCTGTTTGATACGGTGAAAATAACGGACGAATCCGACAGCTTCGACTCGACGAATATATTGTTCTCGCCCTCTTTTAACGAGCCGTGTTCTATCGCGTTGTCTATGAGATTCGCGCACACCGTGCATACGTCGGCGGGTTCTATTCCCGTCTGCGGAAAAAATCCCTTGAACGTCAGAGTGTATCCGAAATTTTCCGCGGATTTTGATTTATTAGCCATTATCATGTCGAGAATATCGTTGCCCGTCGAATACTTTTTAAAGCATTTGCCGGCTGACAGAGACAGCTCCTGTATGTATTTAGAAGCCTCCTGCATATTTCCGTTGTCAATAAGAATCGACACAACGTTCATATGATTTTTATAGTCGTGCCTGAACGCTCTTAACTCCTCGTCGTTTTTCGCAAGACGCATATAGTAGTCGGATATCTCGTTCATTCTCGAATAAAGCGACGCTATCTCCTGCGTAGCCTTTATCATATTGAATATAAAAAATCCTACGCTTATAAGCATCAAAATCGTCGCGGCGATGTATATAACTTCATATATCGACGACGAAATACCGAACTGTCTGTAATAGCACGCAAGACAGAATATCATTATCGAAACAAATATCCATTTAGGCGTTACCGAGATAATGTCGGGAAACTTCGGCACGTGTCTGAATTTAACCGCAAGAATTAAAATTATATCGACAATCAGGAACATCCCCGCCGTGAAATAAATTTTAACGTCGTCGTTCTCACCGACATACGGCGCGGCTATGCCGTATATCATATCCATAACAAATATATAACAGGTAAGAAACAGAACTGTTTTCGACTTCTGAGTGCATTTAAAAAACACGAAAAAGACAAAAAGATACAGTGCATAGGAAGCAATATCGGTTATAATATCCGTCGTCTCCCGCACGTCAGGCGTAAATCTTCCGTATGTATATACCGCAGAATTTAACAAAAAAAGACTTGCGGTTATAATTCCACGCGCACGTCCGGTGCGAATATCAAGTCCGAGGAAATAACGGCACAGAAGTATTATATTTACAACGGCAAAAGCGTCGCGCAGAAAGAAAAAGATACCCGCTGTCATAAACGTCCCTTATTTTTTCTTTAAATAATTTATCCATCTTGATTCAAATTCGGTTCTGCAGTTACGGCTTACAGAGAATTTTCGTCCGTTTTTCATAATAATATCAGTTTTCTTATAAACGTCGACATGAGGAAAACTTATGAAAACGCCCCTGGAACTGCACGACGAATACGGCGTCGTAAGCTCACGCACGGTTTCGGAAAATCCCGAAACGACCTCTCTTACCGTTCCGTCGGCAAACGTAATAAATGAGTGCTTACCGCTGCTCTCCACATACATAATCGAACCCGCGTCAGTAAACTTGCGCCCCTCGGAAACATAGTTTAATAAAACGACCTTTTCGTTTTTATCGGACTCGTTAATAAACGACATGACTGTTTCCTCAAGCTCTTCCGGGTCTATCGGCTTTCTTAAAAATCTGTATGCGTTTACCTTAAAAGTATCGAAAACATACTCGGGATAATTGCTGACAAACACTAAGCCCACCGCGTTGTTTTTCTCCCTGACAACGGACGCAAAATCAATGCCCGTGCAGTCGGCAAGCCTGTAATCGACAAAAATAAGCTGATACTCGTCCGCAAACGGAATAAGTCCCGTTGCCGAAGCGTAACAGTCTATCAAAACGTCAATCTCCATAGATGCAAAAATCGCACACAATTTTTTGCGCAAATCATTGCGAAATACTTCCTCATCGTCAAGTATTGCGATTTTCATGGTATAACCTCCCGCTGATAAAAAGTCCGCAATCAAAAGCTCCGAAATAATTCACGGCCTATGAACTTATATATTATAAGGTATAACAACAAATTAATCAACATTATCGATTAAAACAGCAAAATTCAGCTTCAAAAACATAAAAACGGAATGAAATGCAGTTTTTCGACATTTTGCCCGCGGATGTTCATGGAATAACAATCAGCGCCGTGCCTGTATAATCATAATATGGCAATTACGGTAAGAAAATAATTCCGAAAAAATTTTGCTAAAAGCTGTTGACAAGTATCAAATACTTGTGTATAATATCATCTTGTCGGACGGATTATTCCGTTGTGCAGCATGGCCCGGTAGTTCAGCTGGTTAGAACGCTAGCCTGTCACGCTAGAGGTCGACGGTTCGATCCCGTTCCGGGTCGCCATTGTTGCTGCTATGGCTCAGGTGGTAGAGCGCGTCCTTGGTAAGGACGAGGTCGGCAGTTCGAGTCTGCCTAGCAGCTCCATTAACCCCAAGGATTTATGTCCTTGGGGTTTGTTTTTATATATTTTTATTACGATATGGAATTTTATTAAAAGGCTGTCCTGTTTTTTTTCGGGCAGCCTTTTAATTTATAAATACAGCATATACCCCGTCTCCAAAAGCAGTAACGCTTCGCAGATCGGTTCGGTCATCGGTTTGTTTATTACATATAATTATATTTTTTTCTCTTTGCAAACAGGAAAATAATCGATATAACCGTCGCAAATACTTCCGACACCGTGATAGCCCACCATATTCCGTCGACTCCGAAGAATATCGGAAGCACGAGCACGCACGAAGTCTGGAATACAAGCGTACGAAGAAACGAAATCGCCGCCGAAACTCCGCCGTTGCTCAGAGCCGTAAAGAACGAGGACATAAAAATATTGAAGCCCGCGAGCAGGAACGAATACGCAAACAGTCTGAATGCATGGCGGGTAAGCTCGTAAAGCTCGGGGTCGTAGCCCACGAATATTTTTGCAAACGTACCGGACAGCAGAATCGCCGCGAGAGCCAGAACCGCACCCGAGGCGGAGGTCAGTATCACGCTTTTTTTGAGCATATTTTTAAGCTCGTCCGTGTTACCCGCGCCGTAATGGAAGCCTACGACAGGAGCACAGCCTATCGAATATCCTATCGAAATAGATACGAATATAAACTGAACATACATTAATACTCCGTACGCGGAAACGCCGTTTTCGCCGATAAGACGCATGAGCTGAAAGTTATAAATCATGCTGACGAGCGACATTGAAATATTGCTCATAAGCTCCGACGAGCCGTTTGTACACGCCTTTAAAATCGGTTTGAATTCAAGACGCGCTGCGACGGTGTGAAGAATACTGCCGTTTTTCTTATTCATAAAAAATACGAGCGGAATTATCCCGCCGACGACCTGACTTAAGCCCGTGGCAATCGCAGCACCCTTTACTCCCCATTCGAAGCCGGCTATAAACAAAGCGTCGAGAACCATATTTGTACATCCCGCCGCCACGGTTACAAAAAGTCCGAGCTTCGGTCTTTCGGCTGTAATTAAAAAACTCTGAAATACGTTCTGAAGCATGAACGCAATGTTGAAGCCTATTATAATTCTGCCGTACAGAACGCAGTCGCCCATCATCTCGTCGGAAGCCTTTAAAAGTCTCGCAATTTGGGGCATAAATATAAATCCGACAACGGAAGCAACCGCGCCGAGAATGACCGTAAACATCAGCATCATCGTAAAGTATCTGTCCGCGTTTTTTCTGTCGCCCTCGCCCAATGTTTTGGCGACGAGCGCACTTCCGCCGGTACCTACCATGAATCCGAGACCGCCGAGTATCATCAGAAACGGCATTATAAGATTAATTGAGGCAAAAGCCGTTTTTCCGACGTAATTTGAAACGAAAAGACCGTCGACAACTCCGTATACGGATGTAAAAATCATCATTATAATCGACGGGAACGTAAATCGGAACAGCTTTTTATACGTAAAATGGTCTGAAAGCTGTATCTGTTTTTTCATAATAACTCCTCAATTATTAATACTGATGCAGTATCGCTTATTTTACAATTGATAATAAAAAATGTCAAGCCCCGTATTGAAACACGGCTTTATATGTGATAAACTTAGAAAAAACGGAGGATTTATATATGAAAAAATTTTTATTTCAGGGCGATTCGATAACCGACGCGGGCAGAAGTTTTGATTATGACGACGGCAGAGGATCCTATGGCTACCCCACATTCGTCGCGGGCAAGCTCGGCGTAAAATATCCCGGTCAGATTGAATTTATAAACCGCGGAATCAGCGGAAACAGAGTCGTTGATTTATATGCGAGAATCAAGCGCGACTTTATCAACGTCAAGCCCGACGTTATAACAATTCTTATCGGAATAAACGACGTGTGGCACGAATTCGGCGACGACCCCAACGGTGTTTCGGACGAAAAATATTTCAGAGTTTACTGCTCGCTTATCGAGGAGTTAAAAGAGGCTCTGCCCGATACGACGATTATAATATTAGAGCCGTTCGTTTTAAAAGCGTCCGCAACGCAGGACAAATGGGACGAGTTCAGAAGCGAAACGGAAAAGAGAGCAAAGAGCGCAAAGAAGGTTGCCGATAAATATTCGCTCCCCTTTATCCCGCTTATGGATAAATTCGATTCTCTCGCAATGACCGCGCCCGCAGACCATTGGCTCCTTGACGGCGTTCACCCCGCCCCCGCAGGACATGAAATAATTGCCGAGGCAATCGTCGACAAATGCGAAGAGCTTAAACTGTTTTAACAATTAAAACAAAAAAAAGATCCCGCACGGACGTTTAACAAAAAAACGCCCGTGCGAGATTTTTTTTGCCCTCGGCAGCGGTTGAAAATCACACTATACCGCGCACCGACCGCTGACCGCTGATTGCAGAAGCAATAAATTTCACCCGTAAATTATTGTTTATCCTGCAAATCTGAAATTACCCGTCAAAAAATTTGCAGGGAACGTCAGTATCTTTCCTATCGGCTTCGGAAAATATTTGACAAGCTGATTCTTTTTATCCGCTTCGGCTGCGGACGCACCTGATGAAAACATAAAGATACACATAACGGCGGATAGAATTACCGCTGTTATTCTTTTTATTTTCATGTACAGCTCATCTTAAATTTATGAAATCTTCGTAATATCGTACGGAGTCGTCTGATATACGAAGTAGTTGAGCCAGTTTGAATAAAGGAGATTCGCATGCGAACGCCAGTTGACAATCGGCTCTTTCGTCGGGTCGTCGTCGGGAAAATAATTTTTCGGTACGTCGATATCGCGCCCGAGCGTAATGTCTCTCAAATACTCATGCATAAGCGTATCGCCGTCGTACTCGGAGTGACCGGTTATAAAAATCTGTCTTCCCTGCGGAGTCATAACCGCGTACAGCCCGGCCTCGTCGCTCGAAGCAAGAATTTTAAGTTCGGGAATCTTCTCAACATCCTCGCGTTTAACGGTCGTATGTCTCGAATGGGGGACGTAGAATTCGTCGTCGAATCCTCTTAAAAGAATCGCTCTCTTATAATCGGCTTTATGTTTGAATACTCCGAAAAGCTTTTTGTCAAGCTTGTATTTTTTTATGCCGTAATGATAGTACAGAGCCGCCTGCGCGCCCCAGCAGATGTGGAACGTACTCCACACGTGGGTCTTGCTCCACTCCATGATTTCGCACAGCTCGTCCCAGTATTCGACCTCTTCGAATTCAAGATGTTCGACGGGCGCGCCCGTTATTATCATACCGTCGAACGTTTCGTTTTTAATATCGTCAAATACTTTGTAAAACGAAAGCATGTGTGCCTGAGACGTGTTTTTCGACTCGTGGGAACGCGTGTGAATAAGCTCGATTTCGACCTGTAACGGCGAGTTTCCGAGCAAACGCGACAGCTGTGTTTCCGTCTCGATTTTTTTCGGCATTAAGTTGAGTATCAGAATTTTTAACGGGCGTATATCCTGGTTGACCGCCCGCGTATGGCTCATTACGAATATATTTTCTTCGTTTAACGTTTTGACCGCAGGCAGTTCGTTAGGAATTTTAATCGGCATTATTATTCACACCCTTTACAGGACTTTATTAAGAGCCTGCGAAATATCGTCAATGAGATCCTGCGCATTTTCGAGTCCGCATGAGAGTCTGACGAGATCGGGGCTGACTCCCGCCTCGGCAAGCTGTTCGTCGGTCATCTGACGGTGGGTAGTGCTCGCCGGATGCAGACAGCATGTGCGAGCGTCTGCGACATGGGTCTCTATGGCGCATATTTTAAGATTTTTCATAAACGTTTCGGCGGCTTCTCTTCCGCCCTTAACACCGAAGCTGACTACTCCGCACGTGCCGTCGGGCATGTATTTTTTTGCCCTGTCGTAATATTTGTTACCCTCAAGTCCGGGGTAATTTACCCACTCAATTTTATCGTTTTTCGATAAGAATTCGGCAACGGCAAGAGCGTTTTCACAGTGTCTTTTAATTCTAACGTGCAAACTTTCGAGTCCTAAATTTAATATAAACGCGCTCTGCGGAGACGGCGTAGAACCGAAATCGCGCATAAGCTGGGCGGTCGCTTTTGTTATAAATTCGCCCTCGTTTCCGAATTTATCGGCATAGGTTATTCCGTGGTAGCTCTCGTCGGGAGTACAGAGTCCCGGGAACTTGTCCTTGTGAGCCATCCAGTCGAATTTGCCCGAATCGACTATGCATCCGCCGACAGCCGCGCCGTGACCGTCCATGTATTTTGTCGTAGAATGAGTGACGATATCAGCGCCGAACTCGAACGGACGGCAGTTTATCGGGGTCGCAAACGTATTGTCAATGATAAGCGGAACGCCGTGCGCATGCGCCGATTTTGCGAATTTTTCTATATCAAGAACGGTAAGCGCGGGATTTGCGATAGTCTCGCCGAAAACCGCCTTTGTGTTGGGCTTGAACGCATTTTCGAGCTCTTCCTCGGAACAGTCGGGATCGACAAACGTAAACTCTACGCCCATTTTTTTCATCGTGACAGCGAAAAGGTTATACGTGCCTCCGTATATCGCACTCGAAGCGACGACGTGATCCCCGCACGAAGCTATATTGAACACGGCGTAGAATGTAGCCGCCTGACCAGACGAGGTAAGCATTGCCGCGCTGCCTCCCTCGAGGGCGCATATTTTAGCGGCGACGCGGTCGCACGTAGGATTCTGAAGCCTCGAATAAAAATATCCGCTTGCCTCAAGATCGAACAGCTTGCCCATATCCTCACCCGTATCATACTTAAACGTGGTGCTCTGTATTATCGGAATCTGCCTCGGCTCCCCGTTTGCGGGCGTGTATCCGCCCTGAACGCATTTTGTTTCAATTCTTGAATCCATTTTCATTCCTCCGAATATATACGTATATATATTAAATGATATCAAATCCCGCATGCATTGTCAAATTGCAATAAATTATCGCAGGGTATTGATAAAAGCAATAGTTTACCGCGACAAATTATTGTTTGCGGGCGAACGGATAATCCGTTCGCCCGCATTGCTTTTATGATGTAAATGTAAGATTCGCAGATGTAAATTTACAGAAAATTTCAATATCGTACGGCACCTTGCACGGTTCAAATGCGTTGAATCCGTTTACGGGGTCTATCTTCATACCGAGAATCTCTTCTATAAGACCGATATCCGCAGGGTCTGAACACGACACCGAACCTCCTGACGAGCTTGCGGACAGAGGCATAAAACTAACAGTCGGTTTCATATATGATTTCATGTTATTTTTTTACCTCCGGGTTAAACAGCCCTATTATAAAGTTTCTGAGTTTATTGAAAAACTCTTTGATTCTGTTGATAATCTTTCTGAATACGCTGACATTATCGTTGCTGTCGCCGGCGTCCGTATTTCCGTCGTCCGCGGGAACATAGGGCTCGGGCGGGAGAATAGTCTCGCTGTCGCTAACCGCGGGATTAACCTCGACGTATTCTGCCGGCATCGCCATCATGGCTCTTACCGCCTTAAGATTCTCCTGAAGAGCGTGATTAACCGCAACAGAGCCGGAAACCTTAAGATTTACAATCGAAAGCAGTCCGTCGCCGACATTCGAAATCACAACAGTCGCGGTGCCGTTATTAACGGTCAGATACGGCGTTATGTCATAGTACATTTCACAGGCGGTATTTACGTTAAACTGCGAATTGTTTACCCTGACGGTCGTCGAAGCGTTGACCGCGCGCAGCGATATCATTACTCTCGAATAATCCTTTAATCCCGAAACAGTGAACGTAACCGCACTGTTGTGGGTCGAATCGCTCTTTTTAAGATAAAGCTCGTTCTCGGGTCCGCCGTTTTTATAATTAATGAGGTTGCCATTGTCGTCAAACGTCTTGACAATCTTTTCATAGTCCGCGAAATTAAGGGCTTCATACGAATTGCCCTCGACGTAAGCGAATATGTTATCCGTCACGCCCGCGGAAATACTGTCGTTGGTTACCGCAAGATTCTTAATAACGTTAAGATATTTCGAATCCTTTTCGGAAGTTATATAAGACTTACTGTCGGTTTCGAGCGGTTTGTAGATTCTTACGCCGTCGACATAGCATACGGCAGACGTCGCCGAACCGCCGGACGCAGAAGCGTTTCTTGCCGGCGCTCTCATTACGTTAGACGTTCCGGAAGAATCGAGACGGTTAAGAACCGAATTTTCATCCTGATAAACAAGCTCGATATCGGAAGCGGAAATGTCGTAGATTCCCGCATTTCTAAGCATTTTCTCAACCGTTGTCTCCGACGATGCAAGGGTCTGCGAGACCGTACGCGCGGCGGCTTTTGCCGGGCGCGTTACCGCACCGGAATTTGAAAGGTAAGCCGCGGTTATTTCGACATCGTACGTGCCGTAATCCGAATCAAAACGCATTACGGGAACCTGTCTTAAAAGTCCGTTCGACATAATTGACGTATCGGAAAGATATGTGTCGACAATATACGCCTTGACCATATTTCCGCCCTTTGAAATCTTGACTACCTCTACGCCGGTATTTTCACCGCACGCGGAGATAAGATCGAAGCCCGTACCCGTGAACGAGAATGTAAGCTTATCGCTCTTTCTCGAAGAGGCTGAAACGGTCGTTTTCAAAGCTGTTCCGTCGGAAAAGCCGTCTGCGGTGTTGTCGGCATAAGCCGAAACGTCATAGCCGTAGCGGTCGCTTGTCGACGAAACGCTCTGAGTGTAATTTTTGCCCGTACCCTCGTTTGTCCAAGCGGTACCGCCCGAAGCGGAGGTTTTCAGAGCGTTCTCTTCATAGTAAACGTTTGAAGCGGGGACAATATTGATTTTATACCAGTCATAACCGCCCTGTTCTCTTCTGACAAGAGTAAATGCGGACGTTGTTTTGCCGAGAACGCCGTCGGTTCCCATAGACATGTATACTTTTGAATTAACGCCCTTAATATTCGCGCCGGTATCGAACGTCTTATCGACGACATAGGGCGACTGCTTAACCGGAGCGGAGTCAACAGACAGAAGCTGAGAGGATTCAATTCGGTCACAGTTCATCTGAATACCGTAATCAAGCACGTAATCATACTCGGGAACGGAGAAGCTGACCTGCGGGAATCCCTTTGTAGGCTCATTGACTGCCATTGCCGAAGAATCCTTGTATATAGCGGTCTCGGCGTCTGTCGTTATCGGAATACCTGTTTCCTTCGTATCGGTATTGAGCAGAACGTTCTCAACCGTGACGACAAGCTTTTTACCTGCGTGACCCTCTGCAACGTAATTCGTCGAGTAGTCGAAGCCGTTGACCGTCACGCTGTTATCGTTTACGGATTTTGAGGTTGTATATGTTTTTGCGACCGGAGCGTCGGAAACAAGTCTGCCGAGTGCGTCATAATAAACGCTTGCGTCGGCCGTAGAAACGGTCGAGTCGGACGTAAGCTTGAACTTATCTCCGAGAACCTGTCTTAAATATGAATTACCGTTGAGCTTAACCTGGGTGCCGGTATCGGTTTCCGAATTCTGAATGGTTTTGAATATATCGGAAAGAGCGTCGGCGGTGTTAACCGTTCCGTCAAGAGCCGCGCTCTTATAAAACGTGTCGGAGGCTTTCGTTCCGCCGGAGGTGTAGCTTGTCGCATTCGGATAGTTCGACGAAAC
>JALEQX010000100.1 GCA_022763825.1 Oscillospiraceae bacterium
GATAGCGGCTTTTGCCGCCGTTTGTATCGAAACGGTGTCGATGATGAGCAGATAGCAATAATTTGCCTCGTTCAGTTCGGTAAATTATTGAAGTAAGAAGTTTTAGCACTCGGTAAAAACAGTGTAAAAAAGCAGATCGCAAGTTGCGCAATCTGCTTTTTTTCTTTATACAAGCATTCCAAAAAATTTCTGTCTTTACCGCGGGAAGACAATATCTTTCCCTGCTTCCCAATCCGAATTTTATAATATTTTTTGATTATCATTAAAATCCGAACGAAATCTCTTCTAATAATTGCCCGCCGTCGTTCACTGTGCTTTTTTCATTTCCTCGATTTCAAGATTTATATTTCTCTTTTTCGAGTGGAGGTAGGGCTTGATTCTCAAAATTATATACATCGGGATTCCGCCCGCAAAGTTCATTACGATATCGCCCATAGTGTCCATAAGCGCGAATCTCGACGGGTCTTTCGGATCGAAAAGATTGAATATCTTAGACGGGTCTCCGCCTGCGGCGGCAAGAGCATTCTGATAGCTCCAGTGCTGTGCGTCTCCGCCGGCTATCTGGTCGTATGAGAATTCGAAAAGCTCCCACGCCGTCGAGATTATGAACGCAAGTCCGAGCGCGCAGAGTACAGCAATTTCGGGGTCGCATGTGACCTTGCGTTTTAACTGCGTGGCTCCGACGTATTCGTAGCCTATGAAAACAGCCTCCGCCGTGCCGAACGCATGAAGCGCCTTGTCAAAGAACGGAACGGAGTAGTAAAAGTTGAGATACGCTCCGCAGAACGAACCGAGGAAAAATCCGAGAGCCGTTATGTTCTGAAAATACGGAGAAAAGTATTTAAGCCTGTTATTTCCGGGCAGAGCCTGCGCGATTTCGTACGCAAACATGCCGACGAGATTCGCCGCCATCTGCAAAGGCTGCGACGAGCCTAAGTATTTGTCGCCGAAAATAAGACTCTTTAAAATGCCGTATATCATCAGCGCTCTTAGTATCCACCAGTAGATAAGTTCAGCTTTTGAAACGTTTTTCATAATACGGGAAATGTAGTTTTTCATCGATTTATCCTCGATTGTCTTTTATTTTGCAGAACGATGATAACATATATATTATAAATAATTATTCTTTTAGTGAAAGAACTTCTTAAGAATATTATAACGTTTTGATAAAAAAATATAAACAGGGGATAATCTGTTGAATTCTTGACAATAAAAATTGTATTATATATAATATTATCTTAGGTTTGGTATAGTTTATTTGTGTTGAAACGAGGTTTTCATATGGGACTTATAAAATCAATCAGAACGGTGGTAAGCGAGAATTGGACTAACCGCAAACGTCTCGTCCGTCTCGCGGTCTATGATTTGAAAAATAAAAACGGCGGAACGGTTCTCGGATTCCTCTGGAACTTTTTAAACCCTGCGTTACAGATACTTATATACTGGTTCGTGTTCGCCGTAGGATTGAGACAGGGCGCGGATATCGGCGGCGTTCCATACATTATATGGCTTATCGTCGGAATCGTGCCGTGGTTCTTTATGAGCACATGCATGCTCGAGTCCGACATGTCGATACTCTCGTTTTCATCCGTCTTGAAACGAATGACGTTCCCCATGGCGGTTGTCCCCGTCAAGACGGTCGTTACGAACCTGATAACTCATTTTATATCTGTCATAATCGCTTTTATAATCGTCGCCGCGAGCGGAGTGCACATAGGCAGTCAGCTTTGGCAGATAGTATATTATATGTTCGCCGCCGTATTCTTTTTAATATCGTACGCGCTGATAGGCTCGTCGATTACGGTCATATTCAGGGATTATCATAACATTTTCTCGTTTGTTGTAAGAATGCTGTTCTTCATCTCTCCCGCCATGTGGAATCCCGACGAGTCGAACAAGGCTATACGGATTATTATGATGATAAACCCGTTCGCGTATATTATAAACGGTTACAGGAACGCGGTGTTCTATTCTGAATCATTGCTTCTTCCGCTGACGAACGGCATTATCTTTTGGGCTGTGTCGATTGTAATGTTTATCGTCGGATGCCTTTTGCACACTAAATTAAGACGTAAATTCATAGATTTGCTTTAAGGGGGAATAAAGATGTCGTTTGCTCAGAATTTTATGCCGAGACCCGTCGTCTCGTTTTCTCACGTGTCAAAGGATTATACGCTCTATTCCTCGTTTTCCGATAAGCTCAAGGGGCTTTTCCTTAACAATTCGAAAATTAAAACGTACAGAGCCGTCGACAACGTTAATTTTATACTAAGACAGGGCGAGGTCGTCGGTCTTATCGGACTCAACGGCAGCGGAAAGTCGACGATAGCGTCCATGATAACGGGCATAACGCAGCCGACCGAGGGCAGAATCAGAGTCAAGGGCGAGGTCAATATGCTCGCCGCCTCCTCGGGTATGCGACCCGCACTCACGGGCATAGACAATATACGTTTCAAATGCCTGTTGATGGGACTTTCAAACAGCGAAATAGACGAAATCGAAAAGGAAATAATCGACTTCGCCGATATTGGAATTTATATAAATCAGCCGGTTAAAACGTATTCGTCGGGCATGGTTTCGAGACTCGGATTCGCTATAAGCGTTCATATGGATCCCGATATTTTAATTATCGACGAGGCTTTGAGCGTAGGCGACAACAGCTTTTCGGACAAGTGTCTTGACAAGATAAACGAATTTAAAAATAAGGGTAAGACGATAGTTTTCGTAAGCCACGCGACGAATCAGATGGAGACGTTCTGCGACAGGGTTATATGGATAAACAGGGGCAGAGTAATAGGCGACGGCGAACCTAAGAGCATTATAGTTCCGTACTGCGGATTCGCAAGGGAGTACGCCGGGATGACGAACGAGGAACGCGCGTACGCTCAGCCCGAACTCGAATTCTATCAGAATAAATATCTTCGCTGACGGGAGAATTATATATGGAAACCACGGCAGAAAACAATATTGAAATAGGAAAATTAAAAGAGGATAACGCCCGTCTATTGTCCGAACTCAAGCAGTGTTATTCTGATATCGAAAATCAGACGGCTGTTTTATCGTCCGTTAAAAAGGATCTGCGCCGATATGAGGTTCAGATAAATTCGTTAAAGGTCGAAAACGATAATTTCAAGAGAAAATTTTCAATTATCGAGAATAATTTTATCGGTTCGCGCCTTTTAAATGTTTACAGAAAGTATAAAAACGTGATTCTGCGTTTTTCAAAGTGAGGGAGAATTATGTCCGCTGACAATATCAACGAGGCTTTAAAATATTTAAAACGCCGTTCGGCAGAGCTTAAAGAACTGCTCGGCGAATTCGGCGTTTCGATCGACGAAAAGGAAAACGCCGTTTATTTTGATACGGATAAAAAAAGTCTTAAAGATTTGAAGGTCGCCGCGATTGCGGACGCTTTCACGCGCGGTAATTTTGAGAGCGAGTGTGATTTTTTCTCCCTAACGTGCTCCGACTGGAAGAATGAAATCGACTCGTTTAATCCCGATCTTTTATTTATAGAATCCGCGTGGAACGGCAAAAATAATTCGTGGTATAAGAAAATTGCAAACGGAAGCAAGGAGCTTTATGAATTAAGCGAATACTGCCGGTCAAAAAAAATTCCGATAGTATTCTGGAATAAAGAGGACCCCGTTTTTACGGACGTTTTCATGTCGGCGGCGTCGTGCGCGGACTACGTTTTCACTACGGACATAGACTGTGTTGCGAAGTATAAGAAGAGTCTTAACAGCGACAACGTTTATCTTCTTCATTTCTCGGCGCAGCCCCGCGTACATAATCCGCTCGAAATGCATGTAAGAAAGGATAAATTCTGCTTTGCGGGCGCGTATTATCATAAGTATAAAGAGAGATGCAAAGTTTTCGACGACTTTGCCGACGTTTTCGAGAGCACAAAGGGACTCGAAATATTCGACAGAAATTTTAAAAATCCGAGACCCGAGCATGCGTTTCCCGCAAGATATAATAAAATGATATTGGGTTCGCTGGCTCCCGACGAAATACATATAGCGTATAAGGGCTACAACTACGGCGTAAACATGAACTCCGTAAACTCGTCGCAGTCGATGTTTGCGCGCAGGGTGTTTGAGCTTCTGGCTTCGAATACGATAACCGTCGGCAATTATTCGCGCGGTCAGCGGAACTTCTTCGGCGACTTAACGATAAGTACGGACAATTCAAATGAGCTTAAACGTCATCTTGACAAATATTGTTACGACGAGGAATCGACGCGTAAATTCAGGCTCGCGGGACTTCGTACCGTACTGTCATACCATCTGTGCGAGGACAGACTCGGATATATAGCGAGCATTGTTTTCGGCAGGGATATGAAGAAAAAGCTGCCCGGAATTTCGCTTTATTCGTACTGCGAAACGGGGGAGGAAATAAAGAACGTAATATTTTCATTTGCCCGTCAGACGTACAAAAACGCCCGTCTTTATATCATAACGGACGTCGATTTTACCGAGTCGGACGAGAGAGTAAAAAGAATCGGAACCGATGAAGCCTCGTCGGCGGAGTTCCCCGTAAACGGATTTATCGCAGCTATGAATCCGCGTGATTTTTACGGTGAAAATTATCTTTACGACCTTGTTTTGTCGGTGAGATATTCTTCCCTCGACGGCTTCGGAAAAGCAGATACATATAAAAACGAAAACGGCGAAGTCTCGATTGCTTCAAGAGAAAATACGTACAGGGAGTGTTCCTCGTTTAATTCGAACGCGGGAATTGTCAAGCCGTCTGCCGTAAAATGCGATGTTTTAAGCTTTGCAAAGGGTGTAAAGCTTGACGGAAAATTCCTATGCACGGACGAATTCAACTACTGTGAAAACGGCGGTCAGTCGTGCGAAAAATGCGGGGATATGTTTATCGCCGATAAGGGAATAGAGCTTCATAAACTCGAAAAACTTGCCGAGAATATAAAGCCGGGCGAGGACGATTCGATTTATATAAACTACGGCCCCGTCGAGCTTAACAACGCTTTCAGAAAGTATACTGATAAAAAGGTTCTCTATTTCGCCGCCGACGGAAAAACGGGCGTTGACTCGAAAATGTCCGAGGGCGAAAAGAGCGAACCCGTAATCGCAAAGGAATTAAAGCTTTCCGAACACGGTATACAGAATAATATTTCGATAGTCTGTGCGTGCGCGGGCGACCTTGCGGTTAATATAAAATGCGATATGCTCGACAGCTCAAAACGCGTTATAACATCGGAAGTAAGTACCGATATGCCGTTTTTGTCAGCGGATATTCCCGTAGGATGCGATTATGTTAATATTTCGCTCGTTATAACCGGTTCGGGCAACACGGAGATAAGCTCTGTCAGAATCGGAAGCGATATAAATATCTATGAGGATATGCCGTTTGTGTCGAGAAACGATACGCTTGTTCTTGCACCCGCATACCCGTCGTACGACGATTTGTATAAATACATGTACATCCACCGCCGTTTAAAGGCTTATAAAAATTACGCCTATCCCGCAGACGCCGCCGCGATAGGCGCGGACGTTAAGGCTGAATTCAGAGAATACGACGGAATCGACGTGGTTTCGGGCAACGCCGACAGACTCGTTTCGATTCTCGAAAATTCGAATATTAAAAATATATTCATCCACTTCCTTGACCCGTATATCTGGAGCATTATCAAGCCCTACACCGATTCGTTCAATATATTTATATGGTCTCACGGATTCGACATTCAGCCGTGGTTCAGACGTAAATATAATTTTGAGACGGACAGGGAGCTTGAAAAGGCGAAAGAACAGTCGGCAGTCAGGGAAAAAATGTGGCGCGAGGTTTTCGAGTGCTCGAAAACGGATAATATTCATTTCGTATTTGTTTCCGAATATCTTAAAAATACGGTCGGCGAGGACTACGGCGTCGAATTTACGGATAAAAACTCGTCCGTCATTCACAACTGCATTGATACGTCGCTTTATTCGTATGAAAAGAAGCCGAAAGAGCAGAGATTTAAAATTCTTGCGGTTAAATCGTTCGCAAACAACAACTACGCAAACGACGTTATGACAAAAGCGATTGCGGAGCTTTCAAAATATGACGAATTTAAAGATATGACGTTCGATATTTTCGGCGACGGAGAAAAATTCGACATAACGTATTCGGCTCTTAAAAGGTACAAAAACGTCAATATGAACAGGCGTTATCTCTCACCGTACGACATCGCGGACGAGCATAAAACACACGGAATTTTCCTTTGTACCACGCGTATGGATACGCAGGGCGTTTCGCGTGACGAGGCAATGTCCTCGGGACTCGTTCCCGTGACGAACGCGGTTGCCGCCGTACCCGAATTTGTTGACGATAACTGCGGAATTTTAGCCGGGGCAGAGGATTATAAGGGTATCGCCGACGGAATTTTAAGACTTGTAAGGGACGAAAAGCTCTTTGAGAAAATGAGCGAAAACGCGGCGAAGCATGTGCGTGAAATTTCGTCCGTCGAATCGGAGGTACCGAAGGAACTCGGGCTTATAAATATTAAAATATAACAATCAAAAAAGCTGTAATTCACATCGAATGTAAATTACAGCTTTTTATTAATTTTGTCCGGACGTTTTTAACATCCCCGGTTTAGGTCGTCTCAAACTGGCTGTTGTATAAATTCGTGTAGAATCCGTTTTGAGCCATGAGGGAATCATGATTGCCCTGTTCTATTATTTTACCGTCTTTCATGACGAGGATAACGTCCGCGCTCTGTATTGTCGAGAGTCGGTGCGCGACTATGAAGCTCGTCCTGCCCTCGGTCATTTTTGCAAACGCGTTCTGAATTTTCAGCTCCGTTCTCGTATCGATTGACGATGTTGCTTCGTCGAGAATCAGCATCGGCGGTAGGCTTAACATGATTCTCGTTATGCACAGAAGCTGTTTTTGTCCCTGCGAAAGTCCGCCGTCGCTCTCGCCCAGAACGGTATCGTATCCGTCGGGCAGACGTTTTATGAACGAGTGCGCGTGCGCCGATTTCGCCGCCGCGATAACCTCTTCGTCCGTCGCGTCGGGCTTTGAAATTCTGATATTGTCCCTGACAGTGCCGTATCTCAGCCACGTGTCCTGTAAGACCATGCCGTAGTTTGACCTTAACGATTTTCTCGTAAGACACTTTATCGGCTCGCCGTCTACGCTTATTTTGCCCGAATCCGCGTCGTAGAAACGCATCAAAAGATTAATAAGCGTTGTCTTTCCGCATCCGGTGGGGCCTACGATTGCGATTCTCTGACCGGGATGCACGGATAAATTAAAATCCTCGATAAGCTTTTTGCCGGGAGTGTATGAGAAATAAACCGAGTCAAAATCGACCTTTCCCGTCGGAGAAACGAGCGTTTTTGCGCCCTTCGAATCGGGAATTTCGGGAGTTTCGTTTATGAATTCGAATAATCTCTCGGCGCAGGCGAGCGAATTCTGAAGCTCAGTGATAACGCCCGATATTTCGTTAAACGGCTTTGTGTACTGGTTTGCGTAACTTAAAAATGAAACAAGTCCGCCGATGGTCATTGCGAAATGTCCGCCGTTTATAACTCCTATCGCGCCCGTTAAGGCGACCGCCGCGTAGACTATGCTGTTGATAAAGCGCGTGCATGGGTTTGTAAGGGATGAAAAGAACGTTGCTTTAAGCGAGCATTTTTCGAGTCTTTCATTTATTTCGTTAAATTTTTCGTTAGCGTCGTTCTCCTTTGAAAACGCCTGAACGGTTTTTTCGTTTCCGAGCGTTTCCTCAATGTGAGAGGTCTGCTCCGCGTTCGTTTGCGACCTTAGGGTAAACATCGCGTGCGTTTTCTTTGCTATAAAGCGTGCCATGAACAACGACAGCGGAGTCAGCACGACTACGACCGCGGTTATCGGGGGGTTTATCGTCAGCATGAAAACGAGAGTCGCTCCTATCGTCATAACGCCCGTGAACAGCTGTGAAAATCCCATCAGCAGACCGTCTCCGAACTGGTCGGCGTCGGAGATAATTCTGCTGACCGTGTCGCCGTGCGGGTGAGAGTCAAGGTATTTAAGCGGGAGAATTTCGAGCTTTTTGAACGCGTCGTTTCTCGCGTCGCGTATGACCCTGTACGTTATGCGGTTGTTTATCATGTTCATTATCCATTGGATTACGGCGGTGACGGCGGCTATTATTCCGACTTTTATAAGTATATTTTTTATCGAGTCGAAATCGACGTTTCCGATTCCGTGTATACAGTCTATCGCATTTCCCGCGAGTATCGGAATGTATAATGTAAGAACGACGCTTACGCCTGCGAGGAGAATCGAGAAAAACAGCAGGATTTTATATCTTCCGACATACTTCATCAGCATCTTTACGGTCTTTCTGTCGTTTGAAGAGGTGCGTTTTTTCTTCATTTTTCATCACCCGCCTTTTTATACTGTGAGTCGTAAATTTCTTTATAAACCGGGCAGTTTTCAAGAAGCTCGCTATGCGTTCCGAGTCCCGCTAATCTGCCGTCGTCAAGCACGGCGATTACGTCCGCGTGCTTTATCGACGAGGTTCTCTGCGAGACGATTATTACCGACGTGTCCTTTATCGAGGCTATCGCTTTTCTCAGCTTTGCGTCCGTCGCAAAGTCGAGCGCGGACGAGGAGTCGTCGAGGATGAGAATTTCGGGTTTTTTAACGAGTGCGCGGGCAATTGTCAGTCTCTGTCTCTGACCGCCCGAGAGATTTTTTCCGCCCTGTTCGATAACGCTGTCGAGTCCCGATTCCTTTGAATTTATAACGTCCTCCGCCTGCGCCGTTCTTGCCGCGGACATGATTTCTTCGTCCGTTGCGTTTTCGTCGCCCCATTTTAAATTATCTCTTATCGTACCGGAGAAAAGCGTTGCCTTCTGTTCGACTACGCCTATCCTGTCCTTTAACGAATTCTGATTCCAGTCGTTTACGTTTACGCCGTCGACATAGACGTTACCCTTTGCTGCATGATAAAATCCGGGTATCAGATTCACAACCGACGTTTTGCCCGCGCCCGTACCGCCTATGATTCCGAGGGTCTGTCCTTTTTTAAGCGTAAACGAGATATCCTCGAGCGCGTCGCCGCCGGTTTCGTTATATTTCAAGTATACGTTTTCGAATCTTACGGCCTCGTCGGTGTCGCTTCCGCCGATAACGTCTCCGCCCTCAAACGACGGGGACATATCGAGAATATCGCTTACTCTGTTCGCGCATGCGGCGGCTTTCGTAATACTTATGATAAGGCTTGCGAATTTAATCAGCTCTATGAGTATCTGCGACATATAGTTATAAAGCGCGACTGTCTCGCCCTGCGTGAGGGTTCCCGCGTTGACCTTTACCGCGCCCGAATATATTAGAATTATAACGGCGGCGTTTATTATAACGTACGTTGCGGGATTGAGTACCGCCGCGATTTTGCCCGCGAATTCCTGTATAGCGACAAGCGCGTTGTTCGAGCCTACGAAACGGGCGGTTTCCTCTTTTTCCCTGCCGAATGCGCGTATAACTCTCACTCCCGTGAGATTCTCTCTCGTAAGTCTTAAAACAGAATCGAGCTTGCCCTGCGTTTTTTTATAAAGAGGGATTCCGGCGAGCATTATGCCGAATATTACTGTTGCAAGAATCGGAATCGCCCCCGCGAAAATCAAAGCCTCGCGCGTATCTATTGTAAAAGCCATGACCATTGCGCCGAGTACGACAAAGGGTGAACGCAAAAGCAGTCTTAAGCCGATGTTCAGTCCCGTCTGAATCTGATTCATGTCACCTGTCATTCTCGTTATGACGGTCGACGTGCCGAGAGAGTCAAGATCCGAGTAAGATAAGGTCTGAATATGGGCAAACAGAGCCGAACGCATTTTCGTAACGCATCCGACGGAAGCCCTTGCGGCAAAATACTGAGCCGTAACGCTCATCAAAAGTCCCGCGAACGCAAGTCCTAAAAGGATAAGCCCCATTTTAATAATATAATTCTTATCCGAATTCGGAATTCCGACGTCGATTATCTTAGCCACGACGAGCGGAACGAAAAGTTCGAGCGTCGCCTCGCCCAGCTTGAAAAGCGGACCGAGAATACTCTGCACGGCGTAGCCTTTCAGATAATAGAATACCTTTTTCACTTTATATCCGTCCTTAATCTATGAATGAATATAAATTATACTATTATATTATAATTATTTCAATATTGTAAACTCATTTCGTTGATTGTTGGACTTTAAACGTATAAATATCCGCAATTTTTGTGCATACATACATATTTAGATGTTTGGAAACGTATATTTTTTTATAATAGGTCATTGACACCCACATTAAAAAATGGTAAAATATTTTAAAATATTCGCTCATAGAGGCGGATTTTATTTTGAAACGGAGGATTACACATGAAAAAAGTAACAAAAATACTTGCACTCGCTCTTGCAGTTGTTTTGACTTTGTTCGCTTTCGCTTCCTGCGGCGGCGATAAGGGCGGAGATGTAAGCAAGGCTGATCCGTCCAACGCGGCTGCGCCGACGGCAAAGAAGTACGTTATCTATTCGGATAACAGCTTCGCTCCCTTTGAGTATCTTGATACCGAGAGCGGTAAGTACACCGGATTCGATATGGATCTTCTCGAAGCTATTGCTAAGGATCAGAAGTTTGAGTATGAGATGCACAACGAGGGATTCGACGCTTCAATGGGTGCCGTTCAGGCAGGTCAGGCTGACGCTATGATCGCCGGTATGACCATCACCGATGAGAGAAAGGAAACTTTCGACTTCTCCGACGGTTACATTGAAAACGGTCAGGTTCTCGTTGTTAAGGCTGACAGCGATATTAAGTCCATTGAGGATTTAAAGGGCAAGACTGTAGCCGTTAAGGCAAGCACCCAGGGTCTTGAGTACGCTGAGAGCGTAAAGGAGCAGTACGGCTTCACCACCGTTACCTACGAAGGCAGTGCAGAGATGTACCAGGCTGTTCTCAACGGCAACAACGACGCTTGCTTCGAGGATTACCCGGTTATCGCTTACTCAATCAAGACCGGCACCGCTCTTAAAACTATCGGCGATGTTATTAACCCCAAGCCCTATGGCTTTGCTGTTAAAAAGGGTCAGAATGCAGAGCTTATCACCATGTTCAACGAGGGTCTTAAAAATGTAAAGGCTAACGGCGTTTACGACCAGCTCCTTGCTAAGTACGGTATGAAATAAGTCTTATTGACTTAAAAAATTTATCATTGATTTTTTCGGTACAGTATGGTCTTTAAGATCATACTGTACTCTATTGGATTGTAGGAAAGATTATGGATTTTAGCGTTGTATTTGAAAAAGCGACTCCTATACTGTTAGCCGGTATTAAGCTGACGATAGGTATTTCGCTTCTCTCCATTCTTATAGGTTTCTTTCTGGGACTTATCGCTTGCCTTATGGGAATGTCGAAGTTCAGAGTGTTCAGACTCATCTCGGGCGCATACGTTTGGATTATCCGCGGAACACCCATGCTCGTTCAGGCGTTTATCGTCTTTTTCGGCGTACCGCAGGTCGTTCAGCTTTTCGTCAGCGGATTTAAGTTCACTCCGTTCGTTGCGGGCGTTATTACTTTGAGTCTCAACGCGGGCGCATATCTTTCCGAAATATTCAGGGGCGGTATACAAGCCGTCGACAAGGGACAGATGGAAGCAGCGAGAAGCTTGGGACTCAGCAAGAGCAAGGCTATGATAAGAGTCGTTCTTCCCCAGGCGTTCAAGATTTCGATTCCGTCCTTAGTCAACCAGTTTATCATTACAATAAAGGATACGTCCATACTTTCGGTTATCGGACTTGCCGAGGTTGTTAACAAGGCTAAGACGTACGTAGGTTCTACATACAGATTCTTTGAAACGTACGTTTACGTTGCCGGTCTTTACCTCGTGGTTATATCCGTTCTCATGATAATTTCAAAAATGTTGGAAAAGAGATTGAACAATGACAAAAAAAGTAAAAGTAACCGATCTGCATAAGTCTTTCGACGACCTTGAAGTACTTAAAGGTATTAATATGGAAGTCGAGGAGGGCGAAGTCGTTTGTCTTATAGGTCCCTCCGGCAGCGGTAAATCAACTCTGCTCAGATGTCTCAATCAGCTTGAGAGCGCGACATCCGGTTCAATCGAGGTCGACGGTACGCTTATTACGGATAAGCATACTAATATAAATAAATTCAGAGAGAATGTCGGCATGGTTTTCCAGCAGTTCAATTTGTTTACGAACATGTCGGTTAAAAAAAATATAATGATGGCTCCCGTTGAACTTAAAAAAATGACGAGAGCCGAGGCTGAAAAGAAGGCTTACGAGCTTCTTGACAGGGTAGGACTTCGTGACAAGGCGGACGCATACCCCCGTCAGCTTTCGGGCGGACAGCAGCAGAGAGTCGCTATTGCGAGAGCACTTGCCATGCACCCGGATATAATGCTTTTCGACGAGCCGACAAGCGCGCTTGACCCGGAGATGGTCGGTGAGGTTCTCTCCGTTATGAAGGAGCTTGCCGAGGGCGGTATGACGATGATAGTCGTTACGCATGAGATGGGCTTTGCGCGCGACGTTGCGGACAGAGTCGTATTCATGGCTGACGGCGTTATTATGGAAGAGGGTACTCCCGAGGCGATTTTCTCCGACCCGCAGAACGAGAGAACCAAGGATTTCCTCAGATGCGTGCTTTAATTTAATTTAAACCGAAAATAACGGGACGTTTTTTTATCTGTTTGATGAAAAAGCGTCTTTTTTAATCGGACTGTAAAAAAGAAAAACATTTTAAACCGAAATTCACACGAATTTCATTATTATTTTGTGTTTTATTGTTGTTTTAATATTGAATCTGTGTTAAAATTGTACTTAAGTATGATTTACGGAGGTTTGTCATGAATGTAAAAGAGAAGGTGTCCGGCGTCGTTGATAAGGTGCGGACCTACTGGAAGATTCCGCCTTTAGGCAAATACATGACATTTAAGGAGATCGCCGCGTACGCAGTCGGAGGAATCGGCGCGTATTTCATTATGACAATCGGCGTTTCGCTTATAGTCGGTACGACGAACATGATAGTCGGCGGCGCGATAGGTATTGCTCCTGACGATATGTACATATTGTATCTTATAGACACGTTCGCGAATATTCCTCTCACCGCATTGAGGGCGAATATGGTCGATAATACGAGAAACAAAGCAGGTAAATACCGACCGTACCTCTTATCCATGGGTATTCCGACGGCATTAATATCCGTTGCGTACGTATGGTTCCCGTATGATAAACTTGCAAATATTGTCGGAACGAGTATGATTTTCGGCAAGAGCGCGGACTACATCGCGACATGCGCAATAGTTCTTATATTCAATCTTCTTTTACAGTTTTATTATAATTTCTTCTATGACGCGTATACCAATCTTATACACGTTCTTTCCCCCAACACGCAGGAGCGTACCGACGTTCTTGCGGTCAAGAGCGTTATTTATTCGCTTGCTCCCTCGATCATTAACATAGTCCTCCCGATAGTCGCGCAGGTATTTACGAACGACAACCTTTACGACATCAGAGTTTACAGATATTCTTACCCGATATTTGCGATTTTCGGCGTCGCACTTACGATTATTGTATTCGCAAATACGAAGGAGAAGATCGTTCAGGCTAAGTCTCATACAATTCAGATCAAATTCTCATACGCTATTAAGGAAGTCGCAAGGAATAAATATTTCTGGATAATTTCTCTCGCCGGATGGATCGGATTTCTCGAAAGCGCGTACGGAAATATTCTCACATGGTCGTATAACTACGGTCATACCGCAAACGGCACGCAGTACGCTCTTATTCAGACTCTTATCGGAAACGCGTCTCTCTGGGGTATGCTTCTTACTCCCGTTCTCGTCAGAAAATGGGGTAAAAAGATGGTGCTTATTCTTGCAAACTTTATGAATATAGTCTGCATACTGGCAATGCTCCTCGGTATGCATAATATTTGGTGGCTGTTTATCTGCGTGTACTTTAACTGGTTCATCGGCGCGAGCGAGCAGATTACCGCGCCCGCGATACAGGCGGATATCAGAGACTATCAGCAGTATAAAACGGGCGAGCGAATCGACGGTATGTTCGCAGCTGTCGGTACGATAGGAAGCATTGTAACGCTTTTTACGTCATCCATTCTTCCCGCCGTTCAGAAATATTACGGCATCAGCAGTGACAACGGCTATGCCTCGCCCTATGACATACTCGACGTTAACACGGGCGAACCCGGACTTTTATACAAATTAATGTCCGTTCTTATAATTATGGCTGCTGTCGGTGCGTTTCTCAACGTTGTCCCCTACTTTTTCTACGACTTTACGGAAAAGAAACAGAAGGGCGTTGTCAAGGTTCTCAAAATCAGAGCGTTATTCGAGGATTACAGCAATAATTGTCTTAAGGACAGAGACTTAGTCGACGCTATCGATATAATCAATGATGCTCGCGGCATGGCTGATTCCGATTATGTAAGCGTTAATAAGAATGACTATAAGCCCGCTCCCGCAAGAAAAGTCGAAAAGTACGCAAAAGGTGCGTCAAAGGACGAAAAGGAAGCATACAAAAAGGCTTGCAAACTTGCCCGTGCGGATTATAAAGCGTCAAAGAAACAGGCTAAAAAGGCGTACAGAGACGCTCTCGAATTCAATGAAAATATCGATATTTCAAAATTTGTATGCAGCGAGCTTGATAAATTCTCGACTCCTCTCTACAAAACTCAGCTGAATGTTTATAAAAAGGTTCTTGACGAGGGACTCACCGCGCTTGCTTCGACGAGCCGTGAGGATATCCTCAAGGAGCTTCATTCCGCGCAGTCGCTTCCCTCGAATACCAAGGAGGAGAAGGAACTTAAAAAGTTCGCTGTCGAGACGGCTAAGAAAAAGCTTGCCTCGAAAAAGGCAATCGAGAAGTATTATCCCGACGTAACAACGCTTGTAAAGCCTGATTTTACGATTCTCGAGTCTCTGTTTGACGAGGAGGACTCGCTCGACGAGAAGCTTAAGGAGACGTACACTCTTTCCGCCGTCGCGAAGAAAGAAAAGGATTCTCTTGAAATCGCAAGACTTCGCAAGGAAATTGACGGATTAAAGGCAAAGAAAAAGGAAAATCTTGCCAAACAAAAAAAACAGAACGATATTCACTTCCATTACAGCCTTGCGGCAAAGGCGTACAACGACGCGGAGAGACTCGTCTCGCAGTATGAAAATTACAACCATCTCGACGAGCTTAACGCAATGTACGACGAAGCCAAACGCAGAGCCGAGGAGACCGAGGCGCGCGAGAGAGAACAGGCGATAAGGGAACAGGAAGAAGCCGACGCGTACGCAAAGAAGATAAAGGCGGAGAAAAAAGCCGCGAAATCAAAGAAAAAATAATAATAAAAATCGGACGACAGGGATTTACTCTCTGCCGTCCGAATATGTTTAATTTTATTGTAAAAAATAAAACAATAATTTGTCGAGACAAATAATTGTTTCAGTGATAAGCGGTCAGTTGTCAGCAGTCAGTATTACGTAATTTCTAACCACTGCCCGCTGACTGCTGTCCACTGCAATAATTTACTGCGATAACGCAGTAAATTATTGTTTACACCAAATTAAGCTCTTCCGCTTTTTCTCTTATTTTTAAGAAATCGTTGAGTGCGTCCTCTTTCTTCCTCGGGTCGCGTAACAGTGCGGCGGGATGAAATGTTCCTACAAAAAGCGTTCCCTTTTTATCGAAAAATACTCCGTGTTCTTTCGTAACCTTAAAATCGGGTTTAATTAACTTGCATGCCGCTATTCTTCCGAGGCAAACTACTATCGCGGGCTGTATTATTTTAAACTGCTCCCTTAAGTACCCGATGCATTTTTCCTGTTCGTCGGGCATAGGGTCGCGGTTTTTCGGAGGACGGCATTTAACCGTATTTGTTATATATATATTTGTATTACGATCAAATCCGACCACGGACAGATAATTGTCGAGCAGCTTGCCTCCTCTGCCCACGAACGGTTCTCCGCTTAAATCCTCGTTTTCGCCCGGAGCTTCGCCGATAAACATTATTTTGGAATGTTCGTTCCCGACTCCGAATACAACGTTTGTACGTGTTTCGGCGAGACGGCATTTTGCGCACGACAGACATTTTTCTTTAAGAAGTGAAAAACTGTCACCCATGATGTTTTCCTCCTTTATAAATTATATAATGATTATATTATATAAAGCGAGGAATGTCAAATTGTCATGATTTGTGAAAAACGCCAGTGGATTTTTTTGAAAAAATACTTGACTTAAACCAAACGTTAGTATATAATACAACTGTATTATTCGCAGAGGATAATAGAAAATTTTTTTAAGGAAGGTTTTACCAATGAAACTTGCAAAGAAAATTCTTGCATGCGTAATCGCACTTGCCCTCACGGCATGCCTCGGTGTTGTAGCTTTCGCTGCTGACGCTCCCTCTGTCATTCTTGACGGAAAGTATGACGACAGCACCAAAACTCTTACCGTAACCATGTCTCTTGACAAGGCAAAGGGTCACCAGACCGCTACTCTCTTAGTTGGCTTCAATGACAAAGAAGTTGAGTTCGTAAGCGCTGAAGAAGCAGGCGACAACAACGTTGCTGGTCTTGCTACCGACGGCAAGAACCTCAGTGGTGCTTCGATGACTTCTAAGGAGTTCAAAGATGACGTACTTGCTATCGCTACCTATACCCTTAAGGTAAAAGACGGCGTTAATAAGGTAACTCTTACCGTTAACGATGAGAGCGTTGTTGATGATACCATCAAAGTAGCTAACGCTGGTAAGTCATTCGTATTCAGCACTGAGAAGGCAACTACTGAAGTTACTTCTGTAGCTCCTACGACCAAGGCTCCTACTGCTCCTGAGACCACCACTAAGAAGCCCGACACCATCAAGAAGACCGGTGACGCTGGTATCGCTGTAATCGCTGGTGTATCTGCTCTTGCAGCTGTTGCTTTCGTAGTAACCAAGAAGAAATAATTTAAACTGATTAAGGTTTAATTATCGAATCAAAAAATCGAGCTGTCCGAAAGGACGGCTCTTTTTTTGTGCTTAAACGGTTCGGACTATTTAAACCTTTTTTTTAAATGATTCAGCCGTTTTTTAGACGCTGCGGTGCTTTTTTATGCTCGGTGATATTAAAAAACAAAACGGTATAATTGAAAGCGGTCGACAGATTGTCTGCTGATTGGTTCATATTATACGTAATGTCAATTTTTCAAACATTTTATATTAAAAGAGATTGGCAATGCAACGCAATGTGCATATAATAAAAGCGTAATTAAATACAAAATGGAGTTGTTAAAATGCCAAGTACAAATTTCAGTGTTCGAATGGACAGCGATATAAAAAAACAATGCGAAACTCTATACGGAGAATTGGGTATGAATCTGACCACGGCCATTAATGTTTTTTTGCGCCAGTCGCTTCGTGTCTGATGGTTTCCTTTTGATGTAAAATTGGAGCAACCTAATAATGAAACGATATATGCGATGCGTGAAGCTGAAAGAATTGCCCGTGACCCGTCTGTAAAACGTTACTCTGATGTGGAACAGGCTCTTATGGAGTTAAAAAGATGAGCCTTGATGTTGTTTGGACGTCACAGTTTAAAAAGGATTATAAGCTTTTAATAAAACGAGGTATGAATATTTCCTTGCTGGATGATGTTATTAGAGGGTTATCGCGCGGTGATATTTTGCCCGATAAATACAGAGATCACTTTCTGACAGGTAATTGGGGAGGATATAGAGAGTGTCACATATCTCCCGATTGGCTGCTGATTTATCGTATCGATAATGATGTTTTGGTTTTAACATTATCACGAACATGAACACACAGCGACTTATTTAAATAACAGTTTGAATATTCTTGCATACTTTTTGATTACATATCAATATAAAAAAGACGTGACTTTTCGGTCACGTCTTTTATCGTAAATATTGAATTTTCTTTATTATTCGCCTGTGGATTCGGAAGCGGAAGCCGAGGTAACTTCTTTTGTATCGGCATTAACTTTCTGCTGCATCGCTGCGCGGCGTTCGAGAAGTTCGTTATACATCTGCTCTTTTTTCTTACCGTCAAGGTCATAGAAGAGCATCGGGATGATACCGAACGAGCTTGTAAGAGCGGGGACGATGGTGAACATCGCAAACAGGTAGAACTTAACCGAGTTGGGCTGTTCACGTCCCTCAATGTAAGCAGAGGTATTGTAGTTAACAGCTTTTTTAAGAATCGTGCTGAGAACGGAGCTGACCTTGTTTGCAACTTTAGCCGCAAGACCTTTTGCAACCGATGTCATAGCTTCCGTACGATAGCCGTTCTTCCATTCGCAGTAGTCCATGGATTCGTTGTACATTTCCGTACCGATAACAGATTTTAATCCGTAGAACAATGTCCAAATAATTTCCCAGACCATCATTACTACGCACATTGCCCACTTGTTTTGATAAATACCGCCGGAGAAATCCTTTTTCATACCGACGCATCCGATAAGGAAGATAGGTACTTTGAGAATGTTGTCTATATAACGGCTGAATATGTACAGAACTTTTGATGAGAACTTTCTTCTAAGCCACGGAACGTACGTGTAGCTGACAGGCGACAGGGGAGCCGCCGGAATACCTGCAATAAGCGCCATCGAAGCAAAATGCAGAACGTCAACGTAGTAGTCCTGCTTGCTTCCGCTCAGTCCGAAGCTGCTTAGAAAGTCGGAAAGCGTGAGCAGCAATATGGGCTTGTTGTTCAGAATCGATTTAAAGCTTTGCTTCAAACTCGGTGATTCAACCGACTGCATGATTCTCTCTCTTGAATTCATAAAGAACCACATTGACATACCGCTGGAAACGATTGTTGTGAAAAGACCCATGCCGACGAACGTTACGAGATATAACTGCTTTTGTGTGGCATTGAAGGTTTTTGTAAGAACCTTGTTATCGATAAGGTCGAGAATGACCGTCGTAATCTGTTCGGGAAGCTTTTCGCCGAATGTACCCGAAGCGAAGTTAGCAAGCGTTATAAGCCTTGTTCGGTCGACGGGGTGAGGCGTTATCGTTGACAGCAGACCCGTTCTTGCAATGCTCTGGAACGTGCCGATACCCTCTCTGATGAACGCAAGGACAAAGTAGAATACGAACTTTGTGATGTCCATGCTTGTTCTGCCTGCGAAAAGAATCGGAAGCAGCCAGTAGAGAGAGGTAAGTATGAGACCGGGAACCGCCAGTAAAAGCAGATACGGTCTGAACTTACCCCAGCGGGTACGGGTTTTATCTATGATCGCGCCCATGAAAATATCATTGACGACGTCCCATATTCCGTTGATGGTCTGTTCAATTGCCTGGAGTCCGAGATCGATCTGTAAAACGTTTGTTACAAATCTGCCGGAGTAAGTGTTGATGTTAAAACTCTGCGCCGCGTCCCATAGAACGAATCCGACGGTTTCTTTTCTACCGACGTAACGTCTGTTTTGATAGACGTAATTCACTTCGCCCGGATTCGAGGACTCGGCGTTATTTTTGTTTTCGTCCGACACTATAACATCTCCCTTTCTTTTTTTCTTAATAATTTAACAAAACTTATTGTATCATATATATAAAAAAAATGCAACAAAAATAATTATTTTTGAATAGTTTATGAATGAACAAATTAAGGAAAAACGGCGAAGTGAATAGGAAATTAAATACCAAAATTTTTATTTATTTTTAACATTAAATATAAAACCCGTTTGTCTAAATGACATAAAAAGAAAGCATGTGTGTATACAGAGTTCACAAGAATATAATTTATTCTTGATATTACGGAGCTAAAAATATATAATTATTATATATAATATTTTTAAGAGGTAAAAAATGAAATCTTTGACCCAACTGTATAAAGTCGGAAAAGGACCGTCCAGTTCGCATACAATGGGACCTAACGACGCGGCAAAAAAAATTCTCGCTATGTTCCCGGACGCGGACTCGTTCAAGGTAATCCTTTATGGTTCGCTTGCCATGACGGGCAAGGGACATATGACGGATGAGGCATTGCTTGAGGTGCTGGGGGAGGATCGCACCCAGATAGTATTTGACAAAGAAGCGGACGTTTCGACTCTTCCGCATCCGAACACACTCGACTTTTTTGCATATAAAAACGGTGAGCTTATAGGCAAACAGCGCGCTTCAAGCGTAGGCGGAGGCGCCGTTGAGTATGAGGGACTTCCGAGCGAGGATCCGCCGGAGATTTACCCTCATAATTCATTTACGGAAATCAGCGAATATTGTTTAAAAAACAGAATTCGTCTTTGGCAGTATGCCGAACAGTTTGACGGCGCCGGAATCACGGAATATCTGCTTGACATATGGGAGCATATGAAGAATGCGATAAACGAGGGACTTGTAAAATCGGGCGAACTTCCCGGGGGACTCGGCACGCAGAGAAAAGCGCGCTATCTTTTTAATCAAAGACATATCGATGAATCTGCGCAGACTAAGGAAAACAGAGTCGTTTGCGCATATGCGTTTGCGGTAAGCGAACAGAATGCGGGCGGCGGAATAATTGTTACAGCGCCGACGTGCGGTTCATGCGGAGTTGTACCGTCCGTTCTTCGCTATATGCAGGAGCAGAAGGGATTTGACGATATACAAGTCGCTCATGCTCTCGCGGCAGGCGGAATTGTCGGCAATCTTATAAAAACAAACGCTTCCATAAGCGGAGCCGAGTGCGGATGTCAGGCGGAGGTCGGTGCCGCATGTTCCATGGCTTCTGCCGCGCTTGCGGAACTTTTCGAAATGGGTATAGATCAGATAGAGTACGCAGCGGAGGTCGCTATGGAACATCATCTCGGGCTTACGTGCGACCCTATCGGCGGACTCGTTCAGATCCCGTGTATTGAGAGAAACGCCGTCGCCGCCATGAGAGCGATAAACGCGCTGAGCCTTTCGAATTTCCTTACCACAACGAGAAAAATATCATTCGACACCGTTGTAAAAACCATGTACGAAACGGGACTTGACATGTCGAGAAGATATAAGGAGACTTCCGACGGAGGACTTGCGGTAAATTACAGAAAAACAACCTGACGGGAGGATATTGTGATGACTAAAAAAATAATCGCTGTTCTGCTGACGCTTATAACAGCTGCCGGACTGCTTGCCTCATGCAAAAAAACGGACGCCGGTGACGATATTTCAGCGAGAACCGTCGTCTGTTTCAGTGCGACGGTAAAAGAGGTCGGAGAGAGCTTTTTGGGCGTGACGGCGAATACGGACGTTGTTACCGACGGCGAGAAATATTTTTCCGAGGGCGACGAAATTACAGTTGAATACTCCGATGTTTCCAAATTTAAGGCGGGCAACGTAGTTTCCGTGACGTTTGACGGAATAGTTCGTGAAACCTATCCGCCCAAAATTACCGCGACGAGTATTGTGAAGCTCCTTGATTCGGACGCATTCGAAAAACCGAGCGTATTTGACGGCGAGAATTTTGTGCAGACCTCCCCGATTCTGTCGGAAAACGCACCGAAGCTCACGTTTCTGAAAAACGACGATGAAAAAACAGTGTTTACCGCGTGTGAAAATTCGGTTCAGTATAACGGTGAGAGCGTTTACGGCGAAAGTCCGCTTATGACAACCGGCTACGGCTATGCGAAAAAGACCGACGATTTTAAATTTGTAACGCTTAAGTTCGAAAAACAGCCGGATTCCTATACCGTAAGGGGCTGGAAAGAGGAGAGTATCGGCAATGCGTCCGACGCACTGAAAGCCGTTAATGTTAAGAGCGAAAATAATATCATAAATCTTGACGGCGACGAGGTCGTTTTCGAGATAACAGCGTCGTGGAACAACGGCGATAAGATTATATATTCAATTTACGTCGGCGAAGCGGGATAAAACAGACTAAAAAACAGGGACTGCCGAATTTTCGGCAGTCCCGTATTTGATTTATAATTCGTAAGAATATCGGTATGAGAAATGTTCAAAACCCATTTTCTCGTACCATTTTTTTGTTTTTTCGTTGTCCGTTATCAGATAAACCTGTTTGTTTTCGCTTTTCAGCTCATTTGCAAGGGTGATAACGCACCGCTTTGCAAAGCCGTTTCGGCGGTATTTCTTCAGCGTTGCGACTCCCGTTATGACTGCCGTCGTTTCGTTTTCCGAACACGTCACGGCGCATGAGACGAGTTTATTGCCGTGCATTATTCCCTTTGCCCGTATCAGCCCGCGCCGTTTTTTCAGTGAAATATCGGGGTACCACGAGCCGAATACAATTTCGCGTTCTTCCTTCGTACGGTCTTCATATATTATAGGGAATATATTTTTTATGTTTTCCGAGTCGATATCGGCTGTTTCGCCGGTCTCGGAGGGCGTTTTATATATCAATATGTCATCCCGTTTTATATTTCTGTCATCAAAATCGGGAATAAAATCAAAGTAAACGGATGTGCATCCGATTATTCTTATAAATTCGAATAATTCATCAAAATCCGTTCTGCCCGAAACCGTCAGAAGACTTCCGTCCTTATTGAAAACGGCTGATATTTTCCCGTCCGATTCGCTGTACCAAAAATACTGAATCGGTGTATCTAATCCGTATGCCAGAAGTTTTGTTGAAATGCACGAGCCTAAAACAGTTGATTCGCAGAATGAGACAAATTCATCCGTTCGGTTGCCGGTGAGCAGTTTAATCATTTGCAAATTCGGTTATAAGCGCCGACGCAAGCTCGCGTACGGATTTTATGTCTCTTTCGTCGCATACGCACGACGGGGAGTGCAGGTAACGGCACGGAATATTTATCGTAACGGTTTTTACCCCGGCGCGTGTTTTGTGTACGCTTCCCGCATTATTTCCGCCGGCGACGAGCGTTTTTATCTGATATGGTATTGAGTTTTTCTCAGCGGTTTCGGCGGCGCGTGAATAAACCTCGGGCAGATAAACGGTGCTCCTGTCCATGAACGATATTGCCGCGCCCTTGCCGAGCTCGCATACTCTGCGGTGCTCGGGAACGTCGATTATGTCTGCTGCCGTGGTGGTTTCGATAACGACGGCATAATCGGGATTTATCGTGTATGCGCTGACTCCCGCTCCCCGGGCTCCTATTTCCTCCTGAACGGAGAACGAAAACCATGCGTCGTATTCGATTTCAGAACGTATTATTTCGATTAAAACAAAGCATCCCGCTCTGTCGTCGAGGGCTTTTGACATGATTTTATGTTCGCCGAACTCGGTGTATTCAACCGAGAAAACGCCCGTCATTCCCGGAGGAACAAGCGAGAGCGCCTCTTCTTTCGAATTTGCGCCTATATCGATATAAAGCTCGTCTTTGGGCGGAATTTTGCCCGCCTCGTTCTTGTCAAGCAGATGTATCGGTTTTACGCCGACAACGCCCTTCACGCCGTTTTCGAAGCATATAACGCGTGCGAGCAGGACTTTTGTATCAATACCTCCGATATTCGAAAATTTAAGAAATCCGTCAGAGTCCGCACCCGTGACAATAACGCCGACCTCGTCCGTGTGCGCGTCGAGCATTATTTTGTTCTTCGGTGTTTTTCTGCCCTTTTTAAATGCTATAATGTTTCCGAGAGCGTCGACCTTGTATTCGCAGTGCCCTTTGATTTTTGAAATTATTAAATCACGGACGTTTTTTTCGCGTCCCGATGCCGAATCCGTAAGGCAAAGCTCTTTTAATAACGAATCCATTATTTTTTACCTCCGTGGGACAGAATATATTGAGCGATGAGCTCGGCGCACGAATCAATGTCTTCCAATGCGATAATTTCGCCCTGAGTATGCATGTTTCGCTGGGGAATTGAAACGACGGCGGTACTTACGCCCGAACGGCTTAATGCGATATCGTCGGCGTTCGTCCCTGTTGACGACGGGCATATTTCGATCTGATAGGGGATTGAATTTTTCTGAGCGGTCATGATTAACGAATTCGAAAAATTAATGTCAAGAGACGGAGAAATACATATCATTGCGCCTTTTTTGAGTTCGCCCGATTCGGTTTCCTTCACACCGGGCGCTCTTGCGAAACTAACGTCTACGGCTATTGCTTCGTCGGGGGCAAACTCGTATGCTCCCGTTTTTGCGCCTGCGCCCGTGATTTCCTCCTGAGAGGAGAACAGGACGGTTATATCGGCGTCCGTTCCTCCGTTTTTTGAAATTATATCGAGAACCTTTATAAGTGCTGTCATGCCGGCGCGGTCGTCGAGAGCGGGGGATGCTATGAGTCCGTTTGCAAGCAGAGTAAATTCTCCGTCGAAAATAATTCTGTCTCCGATTTTTACGATTTTTGAAATTTCTTCATATGAAAGTCCAGTGTCGACTCCGGCGGATTCAAACGTCAGAGCTTTGTCTGCGTCCTCGCTTTTTGCAATGTGCGGCGGAGTGCTTATAATAACACCTTTTAATTCTTCTTTTCCGAGTACGGTTACGCGTGCCGCAGCCATGACCCGGCGGTCGATTCCTCCGCATTTATCGACTCTTAAAAATCCCGTCTTATCGATTGCGGTTACAATGAGTCCGAGTCTGTCAAGGTGCGCGTCGAGCAGAATTTTTTTGCCCGAACCCGGTATGTTAAGCGACAGACTGCCGCTCTTTGTTCGTTTTACGCTGCCGAACTGCGAAAGAATTTTTTCGGCGTTAAGTCCGGCGTCGTTGTATTCGTCACCCGTAACGCCGGCGGACGACGTTAATGTTCTGAGTATGTCTATTGTGTTCAAAACCTGAGCTCCTTTTCAATTTTACTGTTGTGTTTCCACCGACATTATAATATAATAGAAAAGGAAATTCAAGTCAAAGGTCGTCCGCGTCCTGTACCGGTCTGCCTCCGTCCTCGGGAGCGCCCGTATAGCTTCCGAGAACGTCTGTCGGAATTTCTTCACTCGTCTCAAAATCGGTCAGTCTATCTCTTCGGGGAGGAAAATGCATTCTGTGCTTTATCTTTTTTTGTGTGTTTTTGTCCATATTATCGGCTCCTTTTGCCGTATTATTTGTCTTTGACCGTTATTTTATTCCTCATTTATCGGATATTGTATATATTGACGACAAAAAAATACTGTTTATGATTGTGCAATATGCTGAAAAATAATTAACCGAATATTAACGATTGACAAAATCAGATTTTGAGAGTATTATTAGATTATCAACATAGGGATATGTATAGTATTTATGAATACGAAAGGATTGTTAATCATGAAAAAAGTTTTATCTGTATTGATTGCATGCATTCTTGTCGTTTGTTCCTTAGGTCTTACGGCTTCAGCTTCAGGTGAGATTTCTCAGGCTTTCGCAGACTTTGATCCCCAGAGCATCATGGATATGTTCGCAGGCGTAGATCTCGGCGGACTTACCGATTCTCTCGGCAACATGGATGTCAGTGCGATTACCAACCTGTTTAAGGGCATGGATCTTGAGACTATTACGAACCTTTTTGACGGTCTTGACCTCGGTAAGATTTCCGATATTCTCGGCGGTATAGACATCGGCGACCTTATTAATGGCATTAAGCCTACCAAGCCTTCCACCACTAAGGAAGACGTTTCGGGCGATACCGACAATACCACTAAGGCTCCCGATAACAACAATGATAACACTAAGGCGCCTGATACTACCAAGGCTTCCAATAACAACAATAACAACAGCATTCCCAAGACCGGCGATAAGGGCATAGTTGTTGCTCTCAGCGTTTGCGGTATGGCTGCTGCTGCATTCCTTGTAGTCAGTAAGAAAAAGGAAGCTTAATTCCTGATAATAATCGGCATATATGACCCGGCTTTACTACCGGGTCTTTTGTCGTATTTTACATTAGTTTTGTAATGCAATAATTTGTGTTTGTAAATATTACTGTTGAAACTTTTTATAAAATAAGATATAATTATATCCTGATTTAATCAGGATTAAAATAAAAAACGAGTGAAATAAAAACAATCGGATTTTAATTCAAGAATAAACGGATTTAAATTTGAAGACAATCGGAGTTGATATATATGGAAAACGAAATTGTCGGCGCAAAACTTCCGATACTTGCGCTCAGAGGCCTCGTGCTTTTTCCCGGCATGACTCTTCATTTCGATGTCGGAAGAAAAGCGTCAATTAATGCTGTAAAATATGCATTAGAGAAAAACAGTGAGATTTTTCTTGTTACACAGCGTAATGTGGATGATGAAAGACCCGTTCAGACAGGTCTTTATTCTGTAGGTACGGTTGCGTGCGTTAAACAGGCTGTGCGCGTTTCGTCATCGTCGAATACATTGAGAGTTGTTTTAGAGGGACTTTACAGAGCTTCTTTACTCGAAATCACCGATTACGCACCTTATTATTACGGTACGGTAAAACCGCGGCGTAACACACCGGTCCGTACGTCGGATGAACAGTATGAGGAAGCTCTCATACGCAGTGCAAAGCAGAGGTTTACAGAATACAGTGATATTTCGGGTAAAATTGCGCCAGATATATGCATTAAAATTCTCGAAAGTTCATCTGCGGGCGAAACTGCTGATCTTATTGCGGGTAATATTTATTTTCCGATAGAAGAAAAACAGCATGTTCTTTCGGAATTGAACCCTATAAGAAGGCTTGAATATCTTGTTGTGGTTCTTCAGGAGGAAATTGAAATTATTTCTCTTGAGGATAAGATTCAGCGTAACGTTCAGGATCGAATGGATAAAAACCAAAATGAATATTATTTAAGAGAACAGGTCAAGGCAATTTATGAAGAACTCGGCGAGGGTGAGAATCCTGACGAGGAAAGAGACAAGTACAGACAGATGATACTTGAATCGAAGATGCCGGAGGACAGCAAGGAAAAAATGTTTGTTGAGGCGGACAGGCTTGCGAAAATGTCTCCTTCATCGCCTGACGCAAATGTTATCAGAACATATCTTGATAAGTGCTTAGCTCTTCCGTGGGGTATATATACAAAAGATAATTTAAAATTGAATTCGGTCAGACGAACGCTCGACCGCGACCATTACGGATTAAAAGATGTTAAGGAACGTATTGTCGAGATGCTTGCAGTCAGGGCAGTCGCTCCCGACATTAAGGGACAGATTATCTGTCTTGCGGGTCCTCCCGGAGTAGGTAAAACATCAGTTGCAAAATCGATAGCAAGAGCCATGGGCAGAAAGTATGTCAGAGTTGCGCTCGGCGGAGTACATGACGAGGCGGAAATCAGAGGTCATCGCAGAACGTATATCGGCGCCATTCCCGGCAGAATTGCAAATTCGCTTATCGATGCGGGCAGTGCTAATCCCGTTATGCTTCTCGACGAAATTGATAAGCTCAGCGGCGATTTCAGAGGCGACCCGGCTTCCGCTCTCCTTGAAGTTCTCGACGCGGAGCAGAACAACACTTATGTCGATCACTATATCGACCTGCCGTTTGATTTAAGCAAAGTATTGTTCATTACAACTGCTAACGATAAGTATTCAATCCCGGCTCCGCTTCTCGACAGAATGGAAATTATCGATTTGACGAGCTATACTCATGAGGAAAAATTCAATATCGCAAAAAAACATCTGATTCCCAAACAGATGAAGGAGCATAATGTTAAAAAGTCCAATCTGAAAATAACCGACAAAGCGTTAAGACTTATTATAGACGGCTATACGAAGGAAGCTGGAGTCAGAAACCTTGAAAGACAGATTGCGAAGCTGTGCAGAAAGTCAGACCTCGCGATAGCCGACGGTAATGATGAGCTTATTACCGTTAGCGAAAAAAATATTGAAGAATACTTAGGTCCCGTAAAATTCCGTGAGGAGAAGGACGAGCTTAAGGACGAGGTTGGTATTGTAAACGGACTTGCGTGGACTAGCGTAGGCGGAGAAACTTTACCTATTGAGGTTGCTGTTCTTGAAGGCACAGGTAAAACGGAACTCACCGGCTCGCTCGGCAACGTTATGAAGGAATCTGCAATGACCGCAATAAGTCTTATAAGAAGCAGATGCGAGCGTTACGGCGTAGATTCGTCTTTTTATAAGAATAAGGATATACATATTCATTGTCCCGAGGGAGCTGTTCCGAAAGACGGTCCGTCCGCAGGCGTAACAATGACAACAGCTGTCCTTTCCGCACTTTCCGGCATTCCGGTACGCGGTAATGTAGCAATGACAGGTGAAATTACGCTCAGAGGCAGGGTGCTTCCTATCGGCGGTCTCAAGGAAAAAAGTATGGCGGCATACCGTCACGGAATGACGACCGTTATTATTCCCTATGGTAATTCATCGGATATCTCACAGATTGACGACGAAGTTAAGAAAAAAGTTAAATTCATTCCTGTTAAAACCATAGACGAAGTTTTTGACATAGCGCTAAAGCGCGAAGTTAAGAAACAGAAGAAAACTACCGTCCCTCCGATTGTAAAGGGTAAGAGTGCGGGCAGGACAAACGCATTTACTTGATGTCCGGAAAACTTAAAGCGAATTCGACGGATAGAATTCTTTATCTGATATTTTTTCGGAGGTACGCATGAACTATAATAAAATCGAATATGAAAAATCGTTCGGCACATCCGCTCAGCTTCCCGCGGCGGACAAGTCGGAAATTGCATTTTCAGGACGCTCAAACGTCGGAAAATCATCGCTTATAAATAAACTTTTTAACAGAAAAAATCTTGCCAGAGTGAGTTCCGTACCCGGAAAAACAACGACTGTAAATTTTTTTAAATCAGATGACGTTCGTTTTGTCGACCTTCCCGGTTACGGATTTGCAAAACGTTCGGAGTCTGAGCGAATCCGCTGGGCGGATCTCATGGAGGGTTATTTTAATGCCTCAAGACCGATTTCGCTTGTAGTTCAGCTTGTCGATATGCGTCACCCTGCAACTGCCGACGACAGGGATATGCTTGCATTTCTTGAAAATACGGGATATAAATATGTTGTGGTTTTGACAAAATGTGATAAGCTCAGCAAAACTGAGAGACGTGAGCGCAGTGAAAAAATAAAAGACGAATTAAGCGTCTACTCGCCGATTGAAATAATAGAGTTTTCTGCGCAGACAGGCGAGGGTATTGATAAACTTAAAGGAGTAATTGATAATATTGCAGGTAAACAATAATTTAACGAGGTAAATTATTGTTTACAGGGCGGACGGCTTAGCCGTCCGCCCTGTTTTTATCCGTTTATTTTATGTTATTTAACGTGAACAGGGGCAGGAATAATCATTCTGAGAACTGCATCCGCAGCCGTTGTTCTGCTGACCGGCGATGAGAATGAGGATGATTAAAACAAGAAGCCAAGAGTTGTTATTACCGAAGAAATTCATTGTCTGACCTCCTTTCTTTCTTATTTCATTCTCATACTATGCCGATTTGTAAAAAGTGTTACGTGTATAAACAGCAGAACAAATCTATCTAATATATATAATTGTATATATAATGAATACTCTGCTTTTGCGCCTTTATAATAGCAAAGAGCCCGCCTTTTTACAGGTGGGCTCTAAACAATATAAACTTTTACAAAGTCAGGATATCTATTAGAAATTCTGAAGTCTTGCTACAACTCTGAGGATAGTTCTCGCATCCTGTGCCGTGAGTTTCTTATCATTGTTGACATCGGCATTCTTAAACTGTACGGAATCTTCCGCAGGCATGGGGTCGAGGTTTGCCGCTATTCTAAGGGCAAGTCTTGCATCAGCCGCCGTTACCTTTCCGTCAAGGTTAACGTCGCCGAGAAGATACTGACCGTTTTTATCTTTATCCGAATCAACAACAAGGATTGCAGGATCAACATATCTGTTTATCGTCATGAACTGACCGAATTCCCATCTTGCATTGATGTTGGTATCGTCGTCACATGCGAGCCAGTCGATAAGGTCGATTGTGTTGCTTCCTTCCTGGAAAGAACCGTGCTTCATATTTCTGATGAAGTAGGTGTTCTCGGGAAGAGCGCATGTAGAAGCGTCGATATAGTGGCAGATAGCGCCGAGTTTATGTTTAGGGTCAAGGTAATCGTAAGTGCTTGAAAGATGGTCGTGATCCTTATCCTTTGTCTGCATGATAAGAGCGGCTCTGCCGGCATCGTTAAGAGCGGTACAATAAGCGCCGAACGAAGCGTAGTAGGTATCGATTACGCCGTCGCTCTGTGCGGAAAGTCCGTAGAGTTCATTTGACTTATCATTGATATCTCTCTCATCGTTGCCGGACTCTGATGACATGTAATCGTTGCCGATGGGAAGTAACTGAAGATCCCACATTGCAACGACTGAAACGTCAATGCCTGCCTTCTGAGCGTCGGTAAGAATTGAAGAAGCGCTCTTCTGAAGTTTCTTATAAGCGTTTATTTTCTTAACGAGCGAAGCGTTGGGCTCCTCTCTGTCAATGAACATGTACTCATAAGCGTCGTCGTAATACTCAAGGGGAACCATAGCCCAAAGACCGAGGTAATTTCTGAGCATTTCTCTGAGGTATTTATCATACATCTTCGTAATGGTGTGACCCATCATTGTCATGATGTTGATGATGTAAGACTGAGTTTCCCACTCTCCGTTGAGAATGTAGTTTGTCAGCCATGTTGAGAATGCAGTAATCGGGTTATCCGAGAAGTCGTTAGACCAGCGGATATAAGCCGAGGTAAGGTTCTGGAACTGACCGTAGCCTACGTTGTTGGGATATGAGAAAGTGGAATCCTTAACGATTAAGTTTCCGGTGAAGAGGTCGCCGATAAGCGATGTGCCCATGAAAGCGGAGCTTACGGTAACGAACTTTGAAACATCTTTGTGCGCGGTCTCGCTGTGCTCTGAAAGGTAAGTTACCGCAACGTTTGCTCCGTAGCCTTCGCTTACGATGCTGACCTGATCTTTGTGAGACGCGGCCTTAACTTCCTTAACGAACTCTGCAAGGCTGTTTGCATTGTCAAACGGGTCAAGTCTCCAGTCATACTGGAAAACATAGATGTTATTGTAACCGAGCTTTTCCGCCATGCCCTTGCCGAGCGTGCCTGCTACTTTTTCAAGAAGCTGGGCGTCGGTACGGTAGTAGGAAAGCGAGTGCGTGTATTTCTGAACGCCTACGTTATTGCTCTTCTTGGTTCCGTCGTTGTTCATGGATATCTTGTCCATGATAGGATAAACCCAGCTGTAGGTGTAGTTCAGGATTTCGTCGTAGTTGTTACTTGCAACGGCGGTGTTCATAAGCGTAATGAGCTTGCCGATGAAGTAATTCATCTCGACATCCGAAGGCGGGAAGACCGTTTCGGCGTCCTGAGAGTTGGGGTTTGCTATCAAAGGATTGGCGTCAATACCGCCGACTATGATAACGGGGTCGATGGAGTTGTTTTCAGTTGCTGCGAAAACGGATACAGCGCATGATACGAGCATAATTGCCGATAACACGATGCTGAGCGTCCTTTTAACAAGACTGTTCTTCATAAGTAAATCCTCCTTATGTTGTTTGCCACACTATTATATAATAAAAAATATAAATATTCAAGTGGTTTTGAAATAATTTTAATTGCAACAGTATGAAAATATTGTTAATAATTTCGAATTTTTTTAATTATCGGTCTGCGCGAGCTTCATTACGACCGTAAACACCGTAACGGCGCCGAATATGAGAAGCATAAACGTCTGCGCCGAGCTTAATTCGAGTATTCTTATATCGACTCCGGTATATCCTCCGAGAAGCGAGTTGAGTATTCCGCCCAGCTGACTTGACTCTCCGCTGACCGCGCCGAGAATATTCCCGACAAGTCCGGTAAGCGTCGAAACCGACGTGTCGCCCGTTACTGCCGTGTAAATGTCGATAACGTTTATTTCACCCGAAATGAATCCGTGCGCTGCCTTATTAAAAAAGACATTCATTAAAAATGCCGACAGGAATCCGAAGAGCGAAACGCCCGCGACGGGGAGTTTCTTTTTAAGAACAGGACTTAAAATAATAACAAGAAGAGCGCACAGAACCGCAAGGGCGAAGAACACGAGAAACGCGATGAGATATCCGCGCGCCTGTTGAGGAATTACGTCCAATGATAAATTGAGCGTTTTGCCGTCCGACGCCGCCTGCGTTTTTATATTCGAAACCGCGTGATAAAGGTCGAGAAGCGTTATCTGCTCGCCGATTCCGTATTTCGTCAGAAGCTGATTTACTGTATCGGAAGCCGTAATAAGACGGAAAAAAGGCATAAATACGATTACGGGAAAAATCAGCGCGGTAAAAATCGGCGTGACTGTTTTATATAATATTTTCATTTTCTAAACCGCCTTTCGTAAAAACGATTTATTTCTTATCCCATGACGAATTGAGCTGAACCGTGCGGTTGAATACGGGATTTTCGCTTGTCGAATCCTTGTCCTCGCAGAAATATCCCTGTCTCATGAACTGGAACACGCTGCCGGGTTTTGACTCCACTCCGCCCTCGATAAGACAGGAGTCAAGAACTGTGAGAGAATTCGGATTGAGTTTTTCCTCGAGAGTTCTGCCGTCGTCCTCGCCGGGATTTTCGACATTAAAGAGTCTGTCATAGAGATTTACCGTGATTTTACGGCAGTCCGACGCGCTTACGAAGTGAATCGTACCTTTAACCTTGCGTCCGTCGGGGGAGTTTCCGCCCCTGCTCTCGGGGTCGTACGTGCAGTGAACGCACGTAACGTTACCGTCGGAATCGGTATCGTATCCTACGCATTTAACGAAATACGCGCTTTTGAATCTGACTTCGTTTCCGGGGAAAAGTCTGAAATATTTTTTCGGCGGGTCGATCATAAAGTCGCTCTTTTCGATGTAAAGCTCTTTCGAGAACGTGACATTGCGCGAACCCATTTCGGGGTGGTCGGGATGAAGCTCAACGTCAAGCTGTTCGGTTTTGCCCTCGGGGTAGTTGTCGATTATGACCTTTAACGGCTCGAGAACTGCCATGGCTCTGGGGGCGGAGGCGTTGAGACGATCCCTGACGCACGATTCGAGCAGACCGTAGTCGACTACGCTGTACGCCTTTGAAACTCCGACTTTTTCAATGAAATCGCGGATAGCCTCGGCGGGGTAGCCTCGTCTTCTCATTCCGCAGATGGTCGCCATTCTCGGGTCGTCCCAGCCGGAAACGTGATGTTTTTCGACAAGCTCGATGCATTTTCTCTTGCTTGTAACGCAGTAGTTGAGATTAAGACGCGCGAACTCAATCTGTCTCGGAGGCTCCTCAAAACCTATCTCGTTTACGAACCAGTCGTAGAGCGGACGGTGGTTTTCGAATTCGAGAGAACACAGCGAGTACGTTACCTTTTCCGCCGCATCCGAAAGCGGGTGCGCAAAATCGTACATCGGGTAAACGCACCACTTGTCACCCGTCTGATGATGCTTAACGTGCGCTATGCGGTACATAACGGGATCCCTCATGTTGATGTTGGGGGAAGCCATGTCTATTTTAGCTCTTAAAACCTTTGCGCCGTTGGGGTATTCGCCCTTTGTCATGCGGTCAAAAAGGTCTAAATTTTCTTCGATTGAACGCTCTCTGTACGGCGAATTTTTGCCGGGCTCGGTCAGAGTTCCTCTGTATTCTCTGATTTCGTCGGCGGAGAGATCGTCGACGTAAGCTTTGCCTTTTTTAATGAGTTTAATCGCGCATTCGTAGAGAAAATCGAAATATTCGCTCGCGTAGTATAAGTTTTTCCACTTAAAGCCGAGCCATTCTATATCCTCCTTGATAGCGTCGATATACTCGACGTCTTCTTTCGAAGGGTTCGTGTCATCCATTCGAAGATTGCAGATTCCGCCGTACTTTTCCGCCGTGCCGAAGTCTATGCATATAGCCTTTGCGTGACCGATATGAAGATATCCGTTAGGCTCCGGGGGAAAACGGGTCTGGACTCGCGTGTTTTTACCTGCGGCGAGATCCTCGTCAATAAAGTCGTGAATAAAATTTGATGATTTTACTGTCTCTTCCATAAAAATTATATTTCCTCTCTGAATGTTTTAAGTCTTTTTATAACCTTATCCCTGCTGAGAAGCTTCATAATGGAGCAGAGATCGGGCGTGTTTGTTCTCGACGTAACCGCAACTCTGATAACGGACGATACGTCGCCTACGTGACCTTTAAAAAGCTCGGGATTTTTCTTATATTCCTTGACGTTCGGGGTAAATCCGAGCGGAGCGCACATGTCTTTGATTTTTGCAAACCATGCGTCCTTATCGTCGTTTTCGTCGTATATTTCAATGTATTTGTCAATAATCGCTTTCGCGTCATCGCTCGTGACCGAACCCGGGAGGAAGTATTCGGGAGTATATAATTCGTCGTAAAAATACGGTATATAATCCTTTACCTGCGACCACATTGCTATGTCTTTTCTCGGTTTCGGACAGTCTCTGTCGATTGAGAGAATTCCGAGTGCGTACGCACGGTCTTTGTCCATTAAATCAAAGAGTTCTTTATCATAAGTTTCAGCCCATTCGAGCGTTCTTTCAAGTACGGTTTCCCCGTTCATTTTGGATATAATATTTTTACTGATATCGGTTAATTTTATGAGGTCGAACAGGCATCCGCTCGAACTCATTTTTTTGAGATTGAATGGGAAAGAGAACGCGTCCGAGTCGGGATTTGCCCTGCGCCAGTCCTCGAAATTCGAGTTTAAGAGCGTGAGAAGATACTCTATAAGGCTCTCCTTGGGTATGCCCTTTTCAACAAAATAGCTGACAGCTGCTTCGGGGTCTTTTCTCTTTGAAAGTTTTCTCTTATTTCCGTCGTCCTCGTCAAGTTTCATGACCTGCGGGGTGTGTGCGTACTTCGGAACTTTATATCCGCATGCCTTGAAAAGCGCAATATGCTTGGGCGTTGAGGATATCCATTCCTCGCCCCTGATGACGTGGGTCGTTCTCATGAAATGGTCGTCGCATACGTGCGCGAAATGGTACGTCGGAATTCCGTCGGATTTTAAGAGAACTTCGTCGATGGTATTTTCGGGCATTTCGATTTTGCCTCTGATTATGTCGTCGAAAATAACTTTTTTGTCGTCGCTTCCGTCTGAGCGGAAACGAAGAGTCCACGGTTTGCCGTCGGCGAGATTCTGTTTGATTTCGTCGAGAGTTAAATTTCTGCACTTAGCCCACTTGCCGAAATATCCGCGTATGAGCGCATCGGAATTTTCCTGCTCTTCGCGCATTGCCGAAAGCTCGTCCGCAGTGCAGAAGCAGGGGTAGGCAAGCCCCTTTTTAACAAGCGACTTTGCGACGGTCTGATAGATTTCGGCTCTCTTGCTCTGCGTGTAGGGACCGTACTCGCCCTTTTCCGTTCCGAATCCTGTAACGCCCTCGTCGAATTCTACGCCGAAAGCCTTGAATCCCTCGATTATAGCCGAAACTCCGTCGTCGATTTCACGTTTTTTATCCGTGTCCTCGATTCTCAAAAACGAAATTCCGTCTGTTGATTTTGCAGTCAGAACGTCGGTCAGCGCGCCGAAAAGCCCGCCTATGTGGAGGTAACCTGTGGGGGATGGGGCGAATCTCGTAACTCTCGCGCCCTCTTTGAGATTACGCGGGGGATAAATATTTTCATAGTCTTCGGGAGTCTTTGTTATATCGGGAAACAAAAGCTCCGCAAGCGTCTCGTAATCGTTCAACATATACACCTCATTGATTGAAAAAATATAATTCTTATCCATTTTAAAATTCATTATATATCATTTAAAATAAAAAGTAAAGTATTAAATTTGTACGCGTATTCATTGACATATAAAAAAATTATGGTACAATATTTGAGAATAATATAAAGGAAGTTTTAAAATATGAAGTTTGAAGAAAGAGAGTTTATGCCTGTCATTCTCGGCGCGGATATCACGGCGTACAGCCTTGTCCGCAGTTTTCACGAGGCGTACGGCATAAGAAGCCTCGTGCTCTCGCAGAGACAGGCGAAAATTATATCGGAGAGCAAGCTGTGCGAAAACAGAGTTTTTGACAATTTAGAGGACGCGGACGTGCTTATTTCTCACCTCGTTGATATCGGCAAAGAGTTCGAGGGTAAGAAAAAGCTTATTGTCATGGGCTGCGGAGACTGGTACGTACGCGCGCTGGTCGAGCATAAGACGGAGCTGTCGCCGTATTACATCATTCCGTATATCGACCTCGAACTGCTCGACAAAATCGTGCTGAAAGATAAGTTCTACGAAATATGCGACGAGCTCGGTATCAATCACCCGAAAACGTACGTATATAACTGCGGGGAAGAAAACGACCTTAAATTCGATTTCGATTACCCCGTAATAGCAAAGTGCGCTTCGTCCGCGCTGTACCACTACGCCGAGTTCCCCGGCAAGAAAAAGGTTTTCAGATTCGAGGACGAAAAATCTCTTAAAGAAATGCTCGGCAATCTTGAAAAATCAAGCTATGACTATAAATTCTTAATTCAGGACTGTATCCCCGGCGACGACACGAACATGCGCGTTTTGACATGTTACTGCGACAGACACGCGAAGGTTAAATTTGCCTCTCTCGGTCACGTTCTCTTAGAAGATCACACCCCGACGGCAATCGGCAACCCCGTCGCAATCATTAATGAAGTCGACGATAAAATCGTAGCCGCCGCAACTAAATTCTTAGAGCATATAGGCTACACGGGATTTGCGAATTTCGATATAAAATACGACAGCCGTAACGGCACGTATAATTTCTTTGAAATAAATGTACGTCTCGGCAGGAGCAACTACTACGTAACCGGCAGCGGATTCAACGTCGTAAAATGGATTGTCGACGATTTGATTTATGAAAAAGACCTCGAATATACCGTAGCCGACAACGAAAATCTCTTTTACGTCGTTCCGCGCGGAATCATAATGAAGTATGTAAAAGATCCCGAATTGAGAAAGAGAATCAGACGTCTCTTCCGCACGGGCAAGTCGAGTTATCCGCTTTACTATAAGAAGGATTTAAGTCCCGTAAGAAGATTTTACGTGTACGCTTCATATCTAAACCAGTACAGAAAATACTATAAGACGGAGAAAAATTCCGTCCCCGTTTACGGAAAGTTAAAGTGATATAAATGAAAGAGATTACTTTAGGCGTTCTGGGCGGTCTCGGTCCTCTTGCGACGGTGTATTTTGCGGATATGGTCGTAAAACTTACCGATGCAAAATGCGACCAGGAGCATATTTCGATGGTGATTTTAAACCACCCGTCGATACCCGACAGAACGGATTATATTCTCGACAATTCAAAGCCCGACCCGCTCCCCGTCATGATCGCCGACGCGAAAAGACTGGAGGGCGCGGGGGCGGATTTCATAGTTATCCCGTGCAATACCGCTCACTATTTTTACGACAGAATTCAGGATAACATAAATATCCCCATGCTCAACATTATCGACGAGACGGTTTCCTATGCGAAAAATACCGTTGATAATCTTAAAACGCTCGGAATTCTGGCTACAAAGGGTACCTTGTCGGCGCTCTCGTATCAGCGTGCGTGTCAGAAGTACGGCATAGGCTGTCTTACTCCGGACGAGGAGGATTCCCGTCTGCTCATGCATATAATTTACGACGGAGTAAAGGCGGGCGGCGAGGTCGATTTCGACGCGTTTGAGTCGCTTATCGACAGAATGAAAAACAACGGCTGCGAGGCTGTCATACTCGGATGTACGGAGCTGTCGGTCATACATTGGGATCATAAAATGGAACGCGCGGACGTTATAGATTCAATGCAGACGCTTGCGCGCGCGAGTATTTTAAAATGCGGAAAAAAAATAAAAGAGGTGGAGTAATATGTGCGGATTCGTAGGATTTTTTAATGAAACGGACGACGCCGATTTAAATAATAAAACCGTCAGAGCAATGGCGGACAGAATAGTTCACAGAGGCCCCGACCAGGATGACTACTACGTTGATTCCGACGTGTCGCTGGGCTTTCGCAGGTTAAGCATAATTGACCTCGACGGCGGAAGCCAGCCGATACTTAACGAGGACGGAACAAAGGTTATCGTGTTCAACGGCGAGATATACAATTATAAAGAGTTAAGAGCAGACCTTGAAAAGAAAGGTCATATTTTTAAGACGAATACAGATACCGAGACGATTCTGCACGGCTATGAGGAGTACGGAAAGGACATGCTTAAAAATTTAAGGGGTATGTTCGCATTCGTTATCTGGGATAAAAAGGCAAAGAAACTCTTCGGCGCGAGGGATATATTCGGCATAAAACCGTTTTTCTATTTTATGAAGAACGGCAAATTCATGTTCGGCTCGGAGATAAAATCTTTCCTCTCGAATCCTGCGTTTGAAAAGGAGCTTAACCGAGACAGAATCCCCGATTATCTGTGCTTCGAGTACATTCCGTCAGAGGAGACTCTTTTTAAAAACGTATATAAATTAGAACCCGCTTCGTATTTCGAATACGAAAACGGCAAATTTACAACCGATAAATATTATGTAATGAAATACGACGTCGATAATTCGAAATCGCTTGAAGAGTGGGAGGATATCGTCGACGAAACGTTCAGAAATTCGACGGCGGCTCACTGTATAGCGGATGTTGAGGTCGGCTGTTTCCTCTCGGGCGGAGTCGATTCATCGTACACCGTTCGCGAGGTCTCAAAACATAATAAAGTTAAGACCTTTTCCGTCGGCTACGTTGAGGAAAAGTATTCGGAGCTTAAAAGCGCGCAGGAGTTTGCAAAGACGTTGGGCGTTGACAATTTCAGCAAGAAGATTTCCGCCGACGAATATTTTAACATAGCTCCCACTGTCCAGTATTATATGGACGAGCCCCTGCCCAACCCCTCGGCGCTGTCGCTTTATTTCCTTGCGAAAAAGGCGAGCGAGCAAGTCAAGGTTGTTCTTTCCGGCGAGGGCGCGGACGAGCTTTTCGGCGGTTATTATTACTATACCGACCCGCTTGAATTCGAAAAATATCAGCGTCTTCCGCTCGGACTGAGAAAGGCTCTCGCCTCGTGCGCGCAACTTCTGCCGGACGGCTTCCACGGCAAGAGATTTTTAACCCGCGGAGCGCAGGATTTAAGCGAGTATTATATCAGAAATAATTACGTATTTAACTGGAAAGAGCGTTCAAAGGTTCTATCTCCCGATATACCGGCTCCCGACCCGGCGGTTTATACGAAAAAATATTTTGACCGCTGTAAAAATGAGGACGGCGTAACGCAGATGCAGTACGTCGACATGCAGACGTGGCTTGTTCAGGACATTCTCGTAAAAGCTGACAGAATGAGCATGGCTAACTCGCTCGAACTGCGCGTTCCGTTCCTTGATAAGGAGATGCTCAAACTCGCTTTGAGCATTCCGACGAAGTACCGCGTTACTAAGGATAAGGCGAAAATCGCCTTGCGCGGGGCGGCTCTCAAACAGCTTCCCGAAAAGACCGCGGATATGAAAAAGCTCGGATTTTTAACGCCCCTTAACGACTGGCTTAAACAGGATAAATATTATAATGTCGTAAAAGCTTCGTTTGAGGGCGAGACTGCGGGAATGTTCTTTAACAGGGATTATATCCTCAGGCTTCTCGAGGAACACCGCGAGGGTAAGGCGAAAAATATGAAGAAGATATGGACGGTATATTCATTCATATTATGGTATGATAAATATTTTGTCGAAAACTGATTTCACGGGGTAATTATATGGAAGATTTTAAACCGATTGTAAGATTCTGCGTTACGAGCGATATGCATTATAAGGACGCGGACTGCGTCGAAAAAAAACGTTTCGAAAAGGGTATGGAATACCTTTATAAATACGCCGATTCGTGCGAATATAAAAATGTCGACGCACTGTACGTAGTCGGGGATTTCGCGAACAGGGGCGAGGAAAGTCAGATGAGACTTTTTAAAGAATCGCTCGATAAATGCGTAAGAAAAGATACGATTGTAAATCTCTCCATGGCGAGCCACGAATATATGTGCGACGGTGAGGACGGCGCGAGGGCGAGATTTGATAAGATTTTCAATCAGACTCCCGATACCCACCGCGTTATAAACGGTTTTCATTTTATATCGGTTACAAGTACTCGCGGATGCCATTTTGACGCTCCTCAGATTGAATTTGCAGAGAAAAATCTCAGGGAGGCGGCGGACGCCGATTTTAAAAAGCCGATCTTCTTTTTCCAGCACCCGCACATCATGGGTACCGTCTACGGCAGTAAAAACTGGGGCGAGGACGAGCTGACTCCGACTCTTATCCACTACCCGCAGATCGTTGATTTTTCGGGACATTCGCACGCTCCGGTAAACGACCCGAGGAGCGTGTATCAGGAGCATTTTTCATGCTTCGGAACAGGCACGTTCAGTTATTTCGAGCTTGACGAATTCGATAAAAATTACGGCACCTGCCCGCCCGGAAACGACGCTGCCGCGCAGATGCTCATTGTCGAAGCCGACGCCGATAACAGAGTCCGCGTGATGCCTTTTGACGTAATTTCGGGCAATTTCTTCCCGTATGTGTGGAGAATTGACGAGCCGTCGAACCCCGATTCGTTTTTGTATACGAATAAAAGATATAAGACAAACGTTGTCCCGTATTTCGGCGTAAACGAGAGTATTTCCGTTACAAAAACGGGCGAGGATTCGGTTGACGTCACATTCTCACAGGCAAATATCGACGAGGATTACGTCGACGATTACGTCATAACCGTAAAATGTAAAAAGTGCGGACGAATCGTAAAACAGTACGTCATTTTCTCCGAATATTATCTTTACGATATGCCGAAAAAACTCACCTGCCGTATAGACGGACTCGATAAGGGCGAGTATACCGTCAGTGTTAAGGCAAGGGGTTTTTGGTATAATGAGAGCGAGATAGATTTGACCGACAGCTTTACACTGTGAAAACGGAGACTGTCGTTTCCGTCGGATAAGACCGCTTCCGATTCCGTCTGTGATTTATATTCCGGAGGCATGAGCTTTTAGGATTTACGGACGGCGCCGTAGAGCCTGATTATAAATTGTATGGTATGTAAAAACTATAGCAAAAGAGAGCCGAACCCCATAAGCCCAAAACGCACCGTCTCACGCCTTTGGTACTCCGTATGCGTTAATTTTATTTGTACGGTTTTCATTGTTTCGTAATTCGTCTTGCACAAAAAAAACTGATTGTTTTTGTAAAAAACACAGAAAAATATTAAACAAAATTTCTGCACTATTGACATCTGACCGCCTCATATATATAATAAAAATGTATCGGTGTATTCGGTGTCAGAGGTGCAAAGAGATTTTTCTCCGCGCATCGGGCACTCAGGCTTTCGGTGCGCGGTTTTTTCATATGCTCTTTTAAGCCGTAAAGGTCAGGTCAGGGATTGTATACGGCGGCGGCTAACCCGCTTAACGAAGAAAAGTGAAAACGCGGATCTCGAAGCACTGTCACTGCACCGAAACGCACAACAGACGCGGAACCGGGGAAGACGGATTTTCGCGCATACTCTATCAGGGAGGTTAAATTATGACAAAAGCAAAGTCAATTTTCAAGAAGTCGATTATGTATCTGCTTGTCTTTTGCATGACCGTTTGCTCGATGATTCTCATCATGCCCGAAAATACGTTCAATGCTTCGGCGCAGACCTATACGCTGACTTCTTTCCCTTCGTCGTTCACGGCGGGCAATACATATAACATTACGCTCGGCGCGGATGTAACAAGGGACAGCAAATTGCCGACGATTCCGGCAAATTGTACGGTTAACCTTAACTTTAACAATCACAAGGTACTGTTTAAGCATTTTTGTGACAGTCCGACGGATTCGTTTGATATTTGTACCGAGAATTATACGTCTCACAACGAGACATATATGGGATTTATAACAAACAACGGTACGCTCAATATGACCGGCAGCGGTACGTTCAAACTCCTTGCTGCGGATTATAACGGAAAATTAAACAACAATAAAAGCAAGGATAACCTTATGGCTAAGGGCGCCGCTATTGTAAACAACGGTACTCTTACCGTCGGTGCGGGCGTTACCGTAGAGAGTGATATGACCGTAACCATCACAAAAGACGGTACTAAATTTTACCAGACATCCGAGCTTGCGGACTTGTTCGTTTACTCATTTGCAATTAGAAATACCGGTACCGTTAACACTTCCGGTACCATTAAGTGCGGAGTCCTTGCGATGTCCCAAGCCGGCGGCGAGGGCAACTCGTATCATATGGCTACCGGTTACGGTATATACGGCGGTACCGTTAACGTTCTCGGCGGTAACATTATCACCGAGGCTTTGTCCGGTGCAGGTAACTCTACCAGCGGCTGTAAAGAAGCAAACCTTATGTGGGAAATGGCTGTCGGTATATGTTCGAACAACGTTACCGTATCGGGCGTTGCCAACATTAATACAAAGACTACGAACTGGATGTCTACTAAGGACAATGACTGTTGGAAAAACGGTTACGGTTATCAGTTCTCAGTAGGTATTCTTTATGAAGGCGTTAACTATCCTAAGGTAGGTCCCGGATGCAATATCACGTCTTCATGGCAGGGCGCCAACGGCGTAAATATAAATATCCCCGGTACACAGGATGAGGGACTTGATCTTCATTACAACGTTAAGATGGCTGACCCCTGTAAAGACCTTCAGCGTCTCGGCGTACCCGTCGCGGGAGTTCAGTCTTTAGAGCCTGCCGCAAGAGCGGAGCAGACTCAGGAAGTTTCCGATGTTAAGGCATGGTTCGGTTCGACTGCCGGTAAGATCGGTAATATTCCGACTTCTTATAAATACTATCCTTATAATGCATATTCGGCGAATTATACGGGAAGCACTTATGCATTTGACCTTACCACTTACTCCGATTACCGTAAGTATCAGGAGACCAGCGGTAAAGATACTACCGAAAATATTGCGTATTTTACAAACGGTGCTCCCAGTCAGACCGGCGGCCAGTATGTTATAATGTACAGATATTATGATAACTCTGTTCAGGCAGGTAACCTTAAAGCCGTTAACATGCGTTATAACAATAACGGCGCGGGCGCTTACGCAAACGTTAACTATCAGGGTTATATCAAGAGCGGAAGCGGACAGGACGCACTTTGCGGCGCAACCTACGACGCGTCAACCAACTACCTTTACAAATCCGGAGGTGCGTCAAAAAACACTGCGTTCTATGACTGGTCGAGCGTTACTTATGAAACCCCGGCAGTAGCAGATTTCTGCCGCAGAAACCTTTCGATGATTACAAACTGGAATGCGACAGGTTCGGGTATGTATCAGCTTTCTTCCGGTACGAACAATTCCGCTTCGATAGGTTCGGGCAA
>JALEQX010000059.1 GCA_022763825.1 Oscillospiraceae bacterium
CGAGCGCATAGCCGATTTTATCTTTCATTTTAATGCCGTGGGTCAATCCTTTTGATTCCATAGCAATCCCCTTTCGACGGATTTAATAAATAATACAGGTATATTATCTAACAATTTATGACGTTTGTCAACAAACAATAATTAACGAGTGTAAATAAATGTTTGTATTTAAAAATGATAAATATGTTCGCCGACCTCTTTTATCGCACAAATTCGTTTGTCGGAATTTAACAAATTATACAGAGAAATACACTGTTTTCCCGCGGTAAAGGCAGAGATTTTTAATTCTGATTTTACTGACGGAAACGCGCGGGATTTATATTGCTATCGCAAATTTATTATTGATAAAACCGTAAGTCTCTTATCTCTTCCCCGGAAAAGCCGTTCCCTCTTAAGAGAAAAGAGAATAAAAACATAGAGAAAAGATAAAAGAACAAAAAGAAAAGCCAAATAAATACGGCTTTTTTTATCTCTCGACGACCGTCGCCTAATGCGACAGTACCCGTCTCGCCCTTCGCGCCTAAAAACAGTCCCCCGGACTGTTTTCTTAACGCCGCTCACCCTCTCAGGGTTCGAATCCCTCCGCCGAATTCCATAAAAAAACATCCCCGCTGCCGCGGAGATGCTTTTTTTTGGCCCGCTCGAAGGGATTCGAACCCCCGATCTTCAGAATCGGAATCTGCTGCGTTATCCGGCTGCGCCACGAGCGGATATATACGAAACCGACGAACGCAATGTCCGCAGTACTCTGTACCGCCTGAAACTTAACAAGCATTACGGCACGATCGGCTCCGCTTTTTTCTTTATAACATAACGTAAAAAAACGCTTATCACACGTTAAATCTGAACAGGACGATATCGCCGTCCTGCATTACATAGTCCTTGCCCTCGCTGCGGACAAGTCCTTTTTCCTTTGCCGAGTTCATCGAACCGCACGCCATAAGGTCGTCGAACGAAACGACTTCCGCGCGGATAAATCCGCGTTCAAAATCCGAGTGAATTTTGCCCGCCGCCTGCGGAGCCTTCGTACCCTTTTTAATCGTCCACGCTCTTACCTCGGGCTGACCCGCCGTAAGGTACGACATGAGTCCGAGAAGGTCGTAACTCTTCTGAATAAGCGTATCAAGTCCGCCCTGCTCGATTCCGAGGTCGGAGAGGAACATCTCCTTTTCGTCCTTATCAAGAGAGCTTATCTGCGCCTCAAGTTCGGCGCATATCGGCAGAACCTGGCTTCCCTCGGCTTCCGCAATTTTACAAACCGCCTTATATCCCTCGTTCGATTCGACGCCGGAAGAAAAATCCTCCTCGCTCATATTGCAAGCGTATATAACGGGTTTTAATGTAAGAAGCGCGACGGTTTCGAGCTTTGCGCGTTCCTCGTCGTCCATTTCGACGGCTCTCGCGCACACGCCCTCGTCGAGTTTCTCGCGTACTCTTTTGAAGAATTCAACGTCGGAAGAAAGCGACTTATCGCCTTTCATCGCCTTCGTATCCCTGTCGATACGTCTGTCGAGTATCTCCATGTCGGACATTATAAGCTCTAAATTAATCGTCTCAATATCTCTTGCCGGGTCGATACTGCCGTCAACGTGAACGATATCGCCGTTCTCAAAACATCTGACGACGTGAATAATCGCGTCGACCTCTCTTATATGCGATAAAAATTTATTTCCCAGTCCCTCGCCCTTGGAGGCTCCGCGGACAAGTCCCGCGATATCGACAAATTCAATCGTCGCGGGCGTAATCTTTTCGGGGTTATACATCTTTGCAAGCGCGTCGAGTCTCTTATCCGGAACGCTTACAACGCCGACATTAGGTTCAATCGTGCAGAACGGATAGTTCGCCGACTGCGCGCCCGCGTTCGTCAGGGCGTTAAAAAGCGTGCTTTTTCCTACGTTGGGAAGTCCTACAATACCGAGTTTCATATATTATTCCTCTGAATTTTAATTAAATTAGTCTAAACGATATTTTATCACATTACCCGTAAAATTGCAATAATAAAAAACCGAATCTATAGGTTTTAAATACCTATAGATTCGGCCAGCTTGTCGAAAAAGTAGTTTTCGACAAGCTGTGAGACTGTCGAGAATGTGCCTGAATTTCGTTTTCTTTCGAGCGTCGCTGTACAAAAGTACCGCAGCGAGAAAAAAACGAAAAACGCAAATGTCCCGAAATCATCAGGTTTCGGGGCATTTCATTAAAAAATCAAAATATGTTTGCAAGTGATCAACAAAAAACTTTTTTTCTGATATAGCAAAACATAACGTGTCTTTAAGGCGTGGTTCAGGTGCTTTATCGACAGTCTGACCGAATCTAAAGGTTTTAAATACCTTATAGATTCGGCAATATAAGACGCATTTCCAATCAGGGATTCTCTAAAGCGCGCTGTAGGAACTGTTTAGTCCTCGGGTTCTTGGGATTCGTAAAGATATCCTCGGGCGAACCCTCCTCTGCAATTACGCCGTCGGACATGAAGATAACTTTATTCGCTACATCCCTTGCAAACGCCATCTCATGCGTTACGATAACCATTGTAACATGCTCGTCGGCAAGTTTTCTTATAACTTTCAGAATTTCACCCGTCAGTTCGGGGTCGAGCGCGCTTGTCGGCTCGTCGAAAAACAGAATTTTCGGTTCGAGCGCGAGAGCTCTGGCTATCGAAACTCTCTGCTGCTGACCGCCCGAAAGTTCGCACGGATAATTTTTAAGCTTCTGCGAAAGTCCGACGCGTTCGAGGATATCCTTTGCATTCGCCTCAATCTGCGCGTTAATCTCTTTTTTATTCTTTTTATAATCCGGCTCTTCCTTGGCTCTTAATCTCGGCGCAAGCGTTACATTATCGAGAACATTATACTGCGGGAATAAATTAAACTGCTGAAAAACGAGTCCGAAATTGATTCTTTTCGCTCTTAATTCCTTATCGGTAAGCTTTTTATGCTCGCCTGCGTCGTATAAAAGCTCGTCGTCGAGATAGAATTTACCGCTGTCGGGCGTTTCGAGAAAGTTAAGGCATCTCAGAAGCGTTGTTTTACCGCTTCCCGAGGAGCCGATTATCGCAAGAACGTCGCCCGCTTCGAGGGTAAAGCCTATGTCCTTTAAAACCTTCGTAGAACCGAAGTTCTTTGATACGTTTTCAACTTTAAGTATCGACATATTCTCTCCCCCTTAAACCTTGAAATAACTTAATTTCTTTTCGAGTCTGCCGAAAAGAAGCGTCAGAATACCGCTGAATACAAGATAGTAAACACCTGTGAAGAACAACGGCCAAATCTGACCCGAAATGCCCTGCGAACCTTTAAGGAACGCCTGACCTGCCCAGATGATCTCCTGCAAAGCGATAATACGCGCAAGGGACGTATCTTTAACAAGAGTTATAATCTCATTCGACATGGGGGGAACGATTCTCTTAATCATCTGCATGAGCGTAACACGGAAAAATATCTGCGATTTCGACATACCGAGCACGAGTCCCGCTTCCTGCTGACCGATGGGAACGCCCTGTATTCCGCCCCTGTAAATCTCGGAGAAGTAGCACGCATAGTTTATTATAAACGAAACGCACGAGGCTATGAATCTGCCGTTTTCTCCGCTGCCCCATATATTGTTATGAAAAACGAGTCCGGGGAAGAAATATATTATCATAATCTGAAGCATGAGGGGCGTGCCTCTGAATATCCACACTATTACTCTGACAAGCGCGGACAGGGGCTTGAAGCGCGACATGGAGCCGAACGATATTACGAGTCCTAAAGGAATCGCACCGAGAAGCGTTATAAAAAACAATTTGAGAGTCTGCAAAAATCCAACGTTCAGCGAAGCGAATACCGTCGGGAACTGCTCGACTACCGTCTGAAAATTCATTTATGTAACATCCTTTATCGGGAAATTTAATTGAAAATAATCAAAATTAATTGAAAAATAATCAAAATCAGAGAGCGCACTATGCGCGCTCTCCGTTATTTGCTTTTGCTTTATAAAGCTTATTTGATAAGCATTGCCTGTACTTTGTAAGTTTCGGCGGTGGTGTTCATAAGCTCGTTGTTTGAAGCGAAGAACTCGTTGAGCTTAGCGGCAAGGTCTGAACCCTGACGGAAGCCTACTCCGTACTCCTCGGAGTTGAGTTTTACGGTGTATGCAAGCTGTGCATAGCCGGTTCCCTCGCCTACCATTGCGGCAGCCATAAGGGAGTCGATGATAGCCGCGTCACATGTGCCTGCGGCAACCTCTGCAAGAGCGGTAGCCTGATCCTTAACCTCAGTGTAGTTAAAGCCGTTAGCCTCTGCCTCGTTCTTACCTGCGCTGCCGGCCTCTACTGCGAAGTTAAGCTCTTTGCAAGCCTCTGCGGTCTGATACTTGTCAGCCTTATCCTTAGGAACGATAACAATCTGAGCGTTGTTGCAGTATGCGTTCGAGCAAGACATTGAAGATTTAACTTCATCCGTAAGGGTCATACCGTTCCATACACAGTCGATTGTTTTGCTCTTAAGCTCCATAACCTTGTTATCCCAGTCGATTTCAACGAACTCAACGTCTACGCCGAGGCTCTTTGCGAATGCCTTAGCCATATCAGCGTCAAAACCGATCCACTCTTTGTTTTCATTCTGATAATCCATGGGCTCGAAGTCCGTGATACCTACAACAAGCTTGCCTTTTTCCTTAACGTAAGCCATGTCGCTTGCTTCGCTTGAAGAGTCCGAAGCCGGTGCTTCTGTCGCGTCTGCTTTCGTCTCGTCGTCGGTCTTTCCCGAGCACGAAGCGAAGCACAGTACGGTCATTACAACCGCAAGAATGAGTGATAATACTTTGATTGCCTTTTTCATTTTCAATTTCTCCGTTTCTATTGTTTTAACATTGTAGCACTTTATTACGGTGAAGTGCTTTTGATGTCATTATTATAACCACGCAATACGCGTTTGTCAACCCCTTTTTTCAAAAAAATTCAAAAAGTTTAAAAATTTTTTTTCGGGGCATGATTTTAACGGGTGATATTATGACCAGACGCGTGCTTACGGTGTTTTTGCTTTTTGCTGCCGCGAACCTCGCATTATTAATAAGAATAGGATATATAAACAATTCGGACTACTCCGTCAGGGCGGATTCGGTGAAGTATTCGTCATACTTAATAAATGAAAAGCGCGGGTACATTTACGATGTGAACATGCGCCCGATGGTCAACACGAAAACGGATTATTACATTGCCGCAGCGCCGAACAGCGAGAGCCGGAATGCGCTGAAAGAGAGCCTGAGTGCAGGCGAGTTTTTAAAAATCGAGAATAATTTTACATCGGGCAAGCCCATATTATTAAAAACCGACAGTGAACTGAAAACCGGTTCCGGCATTATGTCTTTTAAATCATACGAACGGTATTCGGACTCCGACCCCGCGCAGAATCTGATCGGATATCTCGACTCGTCGGGAAACGGCGCGTTCGGACTCGAAAAAATATACGACTCGTTTCTTAATGAAAATTCGGGCTCGCTTAAAGTGCTTTTTCCCGTCTCGGCGTCGGGAGTATCGCTCTCGGGGGCGCAGATCAGAATCAAGGACGACAATTATTATTCGAAAGCGGGAGTTGTGCTGACGATAGATAAAAACGTCCAGTCGATATGTGAAAACGCTCTCAGGGACAACAATATTACAACCGGGTGCGCCGTCGTTCTGGACGTTCGGGACAATTCAATCACCGCTCTCGCGACCGCGCCGTCGATAGACAGAAATCATCTGCAAAAGAGCATGATCGACGAAAATTCGCCGTTTGTAAACAGAGCGCTGAGCGCGTACTCCGTCGGCTCGGTGTTCAAACCCATAGTAGCGGCTGCGGCTCTCGACAGCGGGATAAGCGAAAATATGACGGTCGAGTGCGACGGAAAAATTAACGTAAATTCGAGAGTGTTCAACTGTCATAAAAACGACGGACACGGCGTTCTCGACATGGCTGGAGCGACAGCCGTTTCATGCAACGAATACTATATAACACTCGGGCTCGAAACGGGCGCGGAAAAAATTATAGACCTGGCATCCTCGCTCGGACTGGGAAAAGAAATAAATCTTGCCGACTCGCTTATCTGCGAGGGCGGAAACCTCCCGGATAAAAGCGAAATAGACTCCGCCCCCGCGCTTGCGAATTTATCGTTCGGACAGGGAACGCTCATGGCTTCGCCGTTACAAATCGCGGGGGTTTATTCGGTGTTTGCCTCGTCGGGAATTTACAGAACGCCGTATTTGATTAAGTGCTTTACCGACGAAAACGGCGCGGTAACGGCGTATTATAAGAACGAAACAAAAAATAGAGTAATAACCGAAAGCGTGTGCAAAAAGATTCAGTCAATGCTCGAACTGACCGTCACCGACGGCAGCGGAAAGAACGCAAAGCCCGAAAAAAATACCGCCGCCGGAAAAACGGCAACGGCTCAGTCGGGCTGGTATGAAAACGGCGAGGAGGTACTGCACACGTGGTTTGCGGGGTACTTCCCCGCCGAAAACCCGCGGTATATAATTGTCGTGATGAACGAACACGGGAAATATTCGTCGACGGACTGCGCCCCCGCATTCAAAACGATAGCCGACGGAATATATGATACGGAATTACAATATGCAAAGAAACAATAATTTACCGCGTTGAAGCGTAAACATTCTTTTGTAGGGGAAGACATTGTCTTCCCGCATGAGACTTGCGGAAATATGAATAATAACATTGCGTCAGCAATATGAAATTTCCGGGTTTCCGAAGGCAAAATCATATTTAAAAATTTCTGCCTTTACCGCGGGAAGACAATGTCTTCCCCTACATATTTTGTTTATGCCTTATAATAAATTCCCGTTTAAAGTATACGAGCCGGGCTGTTGCCCGGCTCGTTGTCTGTTAAGAAGCCTTAACCCTTATTGAAAAGGTTTCTGAAGAACTTAACTATTCTCATAACGAAGCAGAAGAGGGTTGCAAAGAGGTCGCCCTTCTTATGAACCTTACCGCAGATATCGCATGCGTCTTTCTCATGCTGGCTTCCGTCCTCTGCATTTGTAACGATCTTCTTTTCGCATACGTCGCAGTATGACCAGTGTACTCCGTCGGAGTCAACGCCGTCCTTTACGAAATGGTGGTCGGCATAGGGGATGAACTCCGTCTTGCCCTGTCCGCAGACCGAGCACTCACAGCTTCTGATACCGTACTCATAGCATGTGGATTCCTTGATAATTTTCCAGTCGCCGTACTTATGAGAAGCGGTACCGACGGTAACGGCTTTCTGCGTTCCGCAGTCCTTACATGTGTAGAGAATCGTAGCGGCTCTCGTACACGTTGCACCCTTTAATTCAACGCCTTCATCCCAGTGATGGTCGGAAACGGGAGTCTCCGAATCGGTATAGCTGTCGCCGCAGACGATACAGGTATGAATCGTGTAACCGCCGTGCTGACAAGTTGCCTCGACAACAATATCATCGTAGAAGTGTCCCGAAGCGGGAAGTTCCTTCTCATACGAATCGCCGCAGACCGCGCAGGTGTAGGTCGCATGACCCGCCTCGGTACAAGTTGCGGGAAGGTCTATGTTTTCCTTATAATCGTGATGTCCGATTGCGGGAATAACCTCTGTATACGACTTCGAGCAAAGTGAGCAGGTGAACGTTTTTATACCTGTCTTGAAGCACGAATTCGGAGTCGTTACAACGCCGACATAATTATGCTCAAGAGCGGGAATTTCCTCTGTATAAGTGTCACCGCAGTTTTTACATGTGTATCTTAATTCACCCGGAATTTCGCACTTAGCTTCCTTTGTAACAACGCTTTCGTAGTTATGTCCGGTCGCCTTTACGGTTCTTGTTTCGAATTCATGGTCGCATCCGGTACAGCGGATGGAGATAATTCCGTCCTCGGTACAAGTTACGTTCTTAACAACATATTCGTATGTGCTTCCCGTGTGATTGTCGGGATCGAGCTCAAGATCGAATGTCTTGGTCGTAAGACATCTTGAGCACTTTTTAAGCTCATAGCCCTTTGCCGCACAGGTTGACGCAACGGAGTCGATAAGCACCCATTCGTGACCGAGCTTCTCGTTAACAGTCGTATTGAGAAGCGCGTGACAGCTCTCGCAGTACGTACCGGTCGCGCCGTCGCTCTCGCATGTCGGAGCATTGATAACCTGGTCGTAGGTTGAGCCTACATGGTTATGAGGATCGACTGCAACGGTCTCCTCGTATGTGTTGTGACAAACCGAGCACTCATAGCGATTTGTACCGGTTTCGATACAGTTGGCGGTCTTAACGACAGTCTTAACGTATTTATGTCCGCCTAAGTTGGGAACGATATTGTCCTTATACTCGTCACCGCAGCGGCACTTGTGAAGCGTGTAGCCGTCCTCGGTACATGTCGGAGCGACTACGGTTTCGGTGTAGCTGTGCTCATGGGCAAGTTCGGGGATCTCCTCGATTCTCGTCGCACCGCACTTCTTACATGTAAACGTCTTTTCGCCCTTTTCCGTTTCCGTGGGCTGTTTGGTGATAACGCCCTCGTCCCAGTCGTGTCCGGTTGCGGGGATAGCTTCTGTCGCAATTACCTTTGAGCAGTCGTCGCATATCGTGCTTAAAACGCCGTCGGTCTCGCATTTCGCTTCGGTCGTAATCTCGGTATGAGTCGTACCCGCATGGTTATTCGGGTCGATATCGAGAGGCTTAATATCCTTGTATCCGCAGACGGTACATGTATAGGTGATCTCGCCCTGCTCTTTACAGGTTGATTTCTTCGTAACAACGCCGTCGTTGTACGGGTGGGGAGTCATAGCGGTAAAGTTATCGCTGTAGGAATACGTACATCCCTGCCTCTGACAGATGTGAGCGGTGTAACCCTGCGCCGTGCAGGAGGGAGCATATACGGTATCTTTAAGCTGATGTCCGAGCGCGGGGATTTCCTCGGTACGAATCTTCTTATTACAGTCAAGACATGTAATATCCTGACTTCCCGCTTCGGTACAGTTTGCTTCTTTAGTAACGGTCGCAGAGGTAAGACCAACGTGGTTGTCGGGATTTATCGGGAGTTTCTTGGCGCCCGTCTTTTTACAGCGCGAGCAGACGGTCTGCTGAATTCCCTCGTCCTTACAGGTCGCGGCCTGGAGAATCTGACCGTCGGTCCAGTCGTGTCCGAGCTGAACGACAACGTCGGTATCGTAATACTTAGTTTCGTCGTCGGTGTAGTAATGTCTCGTATAACCCGAAGTTTCGCAGGTTGCCTCAACAACCTCGGCTCTCGTCCATCTTGCTCTGATAACGAGGTCGCCGTCAACGACTGCGCTCGTTATTGCCTCGCCGTCGAAGTTCGTAAGGTACCAGCCCTCGAATTTATGCTCATCCCAAACGGGGGTCTTGAAATCCGAAACGGTCGAACCGTTCTTTGCAAGAACCGCCGCGGGAGAATAAGCGGTTGAAGAACCTGTTTCAACCTTAACTTTAAATGTAAAGTTATCAAACGTTGTGCTTCCGCCCTCACAGTAATAAAGCTGAAGCTTTGCGGTAATGGTGCCGTTTACGTTACAGCTCGTCGTGTAACTCGACTTTGTATTCGCAGAATCAACATTGCAGTCGTTCCATGCGAATTCCGCGCCGTTGGCGTTCATTAAATAAAGACAGGGAATGGCTCTGTCGCCGACGTCCGCAGGTCTTGAACCGCTGACATATTCGAATGTTACGGCATAAGTGTTATCGCCTATATTTGCTCCGGGAAGGTCGAAGTTATAGAAATCTATAAAGCCCTCGCCCTTAGCATCGTACGTTCCGTCAACGGTAAATGTCTCGTTTGCGGGATCGTAAGTTATTGTAAGACCGTTATATGATTTAATGTATTTGCCGTTCGAGGGTTTCCAGTCGGTATTAACGCCCGAAACGCCTACGAAATAGTTAGCGTTTGCGCCGTTATTTGAGTCGAATACAACCGACTGACCGCCGATAACGGGAACGGTTACGGTATAGGAGTCACCGCATACGGAGCAGGTGTTTGTTATAACGCCCGTCTTTGTTCTCGTGGGAGGAATCGTTACAACGCCGACGTAGGAGTGAACCCACTTCCACTGCGCTGTCAGATAAACAACATCGCCGCTGCCCTCGGCAAGATTCGAAACTGAGGTGCCGGGCTGATAAATCTTAGAATCGGTCGAAAGAAGCCAGCCGGTAAATTCCGAACACTGCTTCGTAAACGGATTTCCTATAAGAGAAACCGTCTCGTCGTATTTAACGGTAACGCTCCTGCTCTCGCCGGTTCCGCTTAAATAATTAATTGTATAGCTGATAGGATTCCACTGAGCAACGAGGGTTGCGTTGCCGTACATTCTCGTAAGCTCGCCCGTGTAAGTCTTTGACGCGCTCCAGTTTCCGGAGTTCGCGCTCGGCTTCCATCCTGCGAACGTGTAGCCGGTTCTCGTCGGAGTCGGAAGCTGAACGGTCTTTGTTATATCGTAAGTGATATTGTCCGCGTTCGTTCCGCCGTTGGAGTCAAGAATAAGATTGTATGTATTGAGAGTCCAGTTTGACCAGAGTGTAATACTCGAACTCGGAACGTTGGTAGCGGTTGTGTATTTTGTGCCGACGCCGTTTATGTTGGTATACCAGCCGTCAAACGTGTAGCCGTTGCGCACGGGGGTGATAAGTCCCGTTACCTTAGCCGAGGAATCATACGTATACGCCCATCTTACGGCGGGATAGGTTATCTCGGTAAACGGAGCAGAATTCTTATATACCTTTATATTAGAGAATACGGAGTTATCGTTCTTCGCCGTATTGCCGAAACGGAACTGTACATATTCGGTTGTTGAACTCGTAGTAAACGTGATTCCGCTCGAGCCTGAGCCGGTCGGATAAACGCCCATGTGGGGATTCGAAATACCGGCGAAATTAACGGGCTGATTCGAAAGATTGTACGAGAATACAAACGCCTGTGCGCCTGCCGTCGTCGTATAGTCAAACTGAAGTCTGTATGTAGTGTTCGGCTCAACCTTTACCTTGTAGCAGTCCGCCGTGCCGTACTGCGTATATACGTCAGTGCCGGAATTCGCACCGGTTTTAACCGTAATCGAACCCGCGTTCCTGTCAACGGAAACGCTCGCGTCGGTCTTATTATTAAGAGTCGAAGAAATCGAGTTATATGACCAGTCGCTTAAACTGAACATATTGTCGAAATT
>JALEQX010000084.1 GCA_022763825.1 Oscillospiraceae bacterium
GTTTTATCATTACAACATAATACCGATTATGTCGTCAAAGTTTTGACGGCGTTTTTTATTGTATTTTTATAATATCAGCTTCATTTTTTCGATTAATCTTCTATGTTCCGCGCCGGTGGAAATTATATATATTCTCGTTGTGTCTATACTCGAATGACCGAGGATATCGGCGAGTTTTGCTATATCCTTATCTATGTTATAAAATGTTCTTGCAAACAGGTGCCGTAAGTTATGCGGAAAAACCTTTTCGGGTTTTACTCCTACGTCCTTGCACAGATTTTTCATATCGCGCCAGACGTTAGTTCTGTTCACCGCTTTACCCGTACGCGTTACAAATATCATACCCGATTTAATATTCTGCTCCTTAGAATAGCGGAGCAGTTTTCTTTTTAACTCCTTAGGGATAAAAACATATCTCGTTTTGCCCTTAAGCGTTACAACCGCTTCGCCTCTTTTTGCAGATTCGACAGTAATATATTTAAGTTCGCCTATGCGTATGCCGGTGGAACAAACCGTCTCGATTATTAATTCAAGACGGTTATTTTTCTTCATCTTTGCCGCCGTACAAAGTCGCTGATATTCCGCTCGTGTCAGTTCCTTATCCTCGGGACAGTAAACGCTTTTCTGCATTTTGATTGTCTTTATTTTTAAATCGTTTCTGTCCAAATACTCAAACAGCGCGTTTACAGATGACAGCATAGAATTAATACTTCTGACAGAATAACCCTTTCTGACAAGATAATTCTTATACTCCCCCGCCGTCTCTTTTTCTATCTCACAATCGCACGAATATTCTTTAAATTTAACAACGTCACGTATATACTTTTCGACAGTATACCCGCTTTTATCATTATCAATCAGATATCCCTTAAATTCATTTATAATTCCGTCTGTTATCTTCATTCCTTCCACCTCCGACATAAATTATCGAAAAAGCTGAGCGAAAAAACAATCCCCCCTCTCAGCGCCTAAAAAAACATTGACTGTAAAAAAAATAAATGCTACAATAAATATACAACAAAAGCCTCCGAACGGAGGCTATAAAAAACAATCAAAGTTAGTATATGCTAACTTTCAATGAGGGAAATAAAATGAAAAACGATTTTTGGGATAAAAACGCAAAAATATACGACAAATTTATGAAAAAAGACTCGTCGGCATACGAGCAAATGTATGCCTTGATTCGACCGGCAATTAAAAATAAGGATGTCCTTGAGCTTGCCTCCGGTACCGGACTCATCTCAAAACATATAGTCAGCTCAGCGCATTCGATTGAAGCCACCGACGCGTCCGAGAAAATGATAAACATTGTTAAAACAGATAACAACTCATCTAAACTTCATTTCTCTGTACAGGATATGTTTTCACTCCCGTATGCCGACAACTCGTTTGACGTTGTTATTATCGCCAACGCCCTCCATATTGTTCCCTCTCCCGAAAAAGCTCTTAAGGAAATAAAACGCGTTCTGAAACCCAACGGTATTCTCATAGCTCCGACTTTTATGCACTCCGATAATAACATCACGGGCAAAATAAAAGCCTTCTTTATGAAACTCGCCGGCTTCCCGCTTCAAACCAAGTGGTCGAACTTTGAATATCAAAACTTCTTGACCGCAAACGGTTTTATACCGTATAAAAATGAAATCCTCAAAGCCTCATTCCCGCTAAGCTACACGGAATGCGTCCAGGTAAAAAATAATTAAGGTTTTTTATAACGGCAAATTTTTGCGAAAAATGCTGAAGGGAGTTAAATAAAAACGGTCAATGTCCGACCGGCTGTTAAACCGTATGAAGCTGAGTTCAGCGTGCGCGGAGAAAACGGAATAAACAAAGGTTATCAGCAATTGGCTGTAACAAACGAAACAGCGGATGAACTGACCGCAGCGTACACTCAGGTCGGAGAGAGCGGATATCCTGTATATATTTACCCGGGCACGGTCTTTAAAGTCAAAAAGAACGGTGAAAAATCAAATATTAAATGGACTGATAAAGCCGGAAGCGAATTTACGGGAACAGTCTCTTATCAGGACGGTAATTTTACATTGTCATATGAAACAAATTCACCCGATTCAAAGATTAAACAATGCACCGGAGCGACGCTTCATCTTAGAAATTCGGACTATACGGACACTTCATCAAAAACATCACAGACAACAAACGCAGCCACGCAAAAAAACGCAAATATCGATTTATCACCCTACGGAATTTGGGAGTATTTTTTAACAAATAATTGGGTTGATGAAGAAGGTAACAACTTGAATTTCGAACAAAATATCACTTATTATAAGCTGACCCCCAACTCAAACCATTCACCGTCCGACGAATATATGGGAACCTTAACAACGAGCAACAGCAAAGGCAGGTATTACGGACACTATCACGTTGATGACGATAAAACTCTGCGAATAGAATTTAACAGTTGGCCGAACATGGACATTGGTTTTGTTTTGAACGATAAATATATTTGGGACTCAACCTTACAAAAAAAACAGCTGGTGCATTACATCCGACGGAGATATAAAATTCTCACAGGGCAGTAACGAATTTTCAGGAAAAACATATCACCGCGAATCATTATTTTAAAATTGGATAGAAAACTCAAAATACCGAACGTTTATCTTTATCTTATAAAATGAAAAGCCTCCGATGAATATAAAAAAGTCACCGGAGGCTATATTTTTTAATAAAGTTACAATAAAGAGAGAGAGACTGCAAGTATAGCCAATTACAAAAGAGTAAAGCTATAGGCTATAAACAGTCTCTCTTTGTGTACATTATATCTAATTTAGCAGAAGATATCAATAGAAAATATATAAAAATCCGACTGCATAAGTAGATATAAAAAACCAGTAGATTGAAGCAATCAAAACACTCTATAACTTCAAAATCAAATTAATAAATTCAATACGTTACTTTTATTTTAATCCAACGCTTTAAAAATAATATTAGGTAAATCAACACTACAAATAAAAGCATTATATATAAAAGTATAATGAATCGCCTGCAATGGTTATCGCACGGTTAACGATTT
>JALEQX010000090.1 GCA_022763825.1 Oscillospiraceae bacterium
TCATCATCTGTAATTTTATCATGTAGATAAAAACACCCCATCCGCTTTTTTATAAAAATCGTGAAACATTGTAATTGCTGATATTTAAGTTTTTATATTCTGTCATTTTTAATCATAATATTATTCCTGTTTTTTCAAAAAAAAAAAAAAATAGAGAGTTGATCACAAAACCGATTAACTCTCTGTTTTTTATGTTTATTGGATTATAATATTAATTTAATTACCGCTGTTTTCGGTTTTCACTGCGTCTTAATGCCCTAAAATTTCCGACGCAGCCTTTAATCACATATCTGATTATTCAGCTTAGCTTCTTTTCTCACAAAAATCGATGGTTTAAAAAAACGCTCCGTTTGATTTTTTTGCCAATTAACAAAACTCCTTCTATCTTCATTACACAAAAAATATGTATAAGACAATCTTTATTAACTTGTTTTTTGGGTGTAGTTTGGGAGTAATCTTTAAATAACGAGAAATCATTATGTGCTATTATATGACCTAAGACAACTTAACGCAAGATTCACTTTCGGTAATATTAACTAAAAATACACAATAAAAAACCGCCGATTGTTGATAACAAACAACAAAAAGCGGTTATTTTTGGAGGTACCACCCAGATTTGAACTGGGGCATAACGGTTTTGCAGACCGTGGCCTTACCACTTGGCGAGGGTACCGTATAAAAAAATGGAGCGGATGACGAGGCTCGAACTCGCTACCTGCACCTTGGCAAGGTGGCGCTCTACCCGCTGAGCTACATCCGCATTTGGTGCCTTAGGTCTGAATCGAACCAACGACACGCGGATTTTCAGTCCGCTGCTCTACCAACTGAGCTACCAAGGCATACCGTAAAAAGTGGCGACCCGGAACGGGATCGAACCGTCGACCTCTAGCGTGACAGGCTAGCGTTCTAACCAGCTGAACTACCGGGCCGCAAATGGTGGGAACAATAGGGCTCGAACCTATGACCCTCTGCTTGTAAGGCAGATGCTCTCCCAGCTGAGCTATGCTCCCATGTTTGCGTCGCATTTCTTACGGCTTCAATAATCTACTACAGTCAGGTTAAAAAGTCAACACTTTTTACGGAAATTTTATTATTTTTTTTGATCGGTTTTGAAAAACCCTTACGAATCAAAGGATAACGCCCTTCCCGTGTACGGCGGAAAGGGCGTTTAAAGCGAGGACAACGAAACAATTAAGCGTCTTTCTTTTCTTCACTTTCCTCGGGTTTGATTTTTATTCCGAGAAGCTTTCTTATCTGCGGAACCTGAATAAGAATTACAGACGCGATAAGTGTAAAGATAAGCTCGGGAAGCATGTATGTTCCGTTGTAAAGAAGCGAATACATATACGGGCTCATTCCGTCAGCCCACTGACCCCATACGGAGAATCCGGTGATAAAGTGACATGCAAAACGCGCAGCCATGACGATAACAATGCCGAGATAAATGCCGAATGTGTCAAATTTGCCGATTTTAATCTTTCTGAAAGCACCGGCGAATCCGAGAACGGTAAACGGTACAATGTAGTCGAACGCAACAACAAGCGCGACTATTCCCGCCGTCTCGCAGTAGGGGAAAACGTTGCCCGAAGCAATACCCTGAACAAGCTGAATAAGCGAGAACAGGAATCCGACGGCAAGTCCTGCTTTATTGCCGTGCTTAATCGAAACCATAACGATCGGCAGCATGCTGACAAGCGTTACAGAACCGCCCATGGGCATTTCCCAGACCTTGATAAAGCTGAGAACTACGGCAAGCGCGAGCATTACGGCACACTCTGTCAGAGTCCGGACATTAAATTTTTTCTTCTGTTCCATAATATACCTCCATGGAAAAATAAAATCCGCACACCGGAAGCCCGGTATGCGAATACTTACATTATCTCAGTAAATATTTACCTACGCCGGTATTATCCGTATCAGGTCAAGGGTTCGCGAATGCATCTCAGCCGAAAACAGCACCCCTAATATTATCCGATTAATTATTCCAATGTGCGATATCATTATATATCAGACGACAATTGATGTCAAGGTCTTTCATACATTATTATAAGAGTTCCGTTTTCTACTCCGATATGCGCGTTCTCGCCTATAAACGAATTGCTGACGCCGAGCGGAAAATCATTCGTTAATTCCGCGTTGTCAAGGGTATATTTAAGTCCCGTTTCGCTCACTCCGCGTGCTTCATTATCAAACGAAAAAACGGATATCGTACCCCTCATTTCTTTTCCGAAATCGATTTCTCCGTCCGTCACGGCAGTTATAATATACGTATCGGAAACAAGAAAGCATCTGCATCCCCTTTTTGTAAGGTCTGCGACAAGAGCAATATTTGCGTACGTATGGTCGGGTCTGCCCCCTACCCCGCCGTATAAATGAATCTCCCTGTACCCTTTTTCGAACGCTGTAAACGCCGACTGGTACATATCCGTAACATCCTTTTCAACTGGCAAGCGCGTTACGTTATCCGAATCCGGGACATATCCGAGCGAATCAAAATCGCCCAGTATATACGTAGGTTCAATATTGAATTTTTCACACGCTTTTAGTCCCCCGTCGGCGGCTATTACGATATCGCCGTCTTTTATTTTCTCGTCAAAACGGGTAAAATCCATTGCGCCGAAGCAAAAACATCTTTTCATTATTTTTAATCTCCGATGTATTGAAATACAGAATTAATATGATAAAATATATAAATAAATATTAAAGAAAGCGTTGATTGCATGCTTGAAATACTTTATTCGGATTCAAATATCGCCGTGATAATAAAACCTGTCGGAATCTCATCCGAACACACGGATAATAATTCGGGCGCGGTCGATATATTAAAAGAACAGTTAAATACGGAGGTTTACCCCGTTCACAGGCTTGATTTAACCACGGGCGGAGTCATGGTATACGCTCTCAATAAGAAAAGCGCGGGGTATCTCTCAAAGGCGATAGAGGAAAAACGCGTCGTAAAGCAATACCTCGCTATAACCGACGGAATTCCGAGCGAGGACAAAGCCGTCTTAAAAGACCTGTTATACAGGGACAGACAGAAGAACAAAACGTTCGTCGTTAAAAGAATGAGAAAAGGCGTAAAGGACGCGGAGTGCGAATACGAAGTAATCAAAAAGAGTGAATCCCGCGCGCTTATAAAAGTCCGCCTGTTCACCGGCAGAACGCATCAGATACGAGTCCAGTTCGCCTCGAGAAAAACTCCGCTGACAGGCGACGGAAAATACTCGAGCCGTACGAACACGAACTCAATAGCGCTGTGGTCGTACGCGCTCACATTCCCGAATCCGTCAAACGGAAAAACCGAAACATACTCAAAAGAACCCGATTTTTCAAAGAGTCCGTGGAATCTTATTTAGATTTCATTATTTTTGATAATTTATAAATACCGGCTCCGATTCCCGCCGCGACGGCGGCGACAGTCAGGACGCGTTCCGCAAGGTCGATTTTTACGCCCAATTTGTCATGAACATATTTTACTCTGCCGTGAATTGATTCGCAGTCCATGCCTATCATCTCGCGGTACGTACGCATTTCGGTAAAGAATCTGTCGGGCTGAGCCTCTTTTAATCTTATAACTCTGACGCCCTGTCTGAGTCCGTCGCCGTACATGCCGAAGCCCGCCGACTTGCATTGTCCGAGCCATATTCCGTCGACTGCTCCTATAAAGTCGTTGATATGGTCGTGTGCGAAAAACGCGCCCATTACGTCGCCCTGTTTAAGCCAGCTTTCAAACTGACCGCTGTTGTATTCGCTCGACGAGGGAGCCTCACCGAGATAGCCCTTAAAATGCGTCGACTTATCGGGAAGGTAGAACTTCTTGTTATGCTCGTTATCGTCAAAAACCGCGCTTCCGACCATTGACAAAGCCGACGTTTCCTTTAAAAGTCTGTATTCCTCGCAGACGGGCATGTGCTGAAAAACCAGCGACGGTACAGCTTTACCGCCGTTTTTCTTTTTAAGTGCGTCGGACGTTTTCTCATACCATGCTATCTGCTCCGGTTTTACATAATCATAGCCGTCAAATTCGTCGGAATGAGCGTTTGAATTGAGCATCCAGAGATTCGAAACCATTCTTTTACCGTCGTGAGAATATACGGGGATGTTATAATCTCCGTAACCGTCGGTCTCCTTTTTTACGTACAGACAGTTATCATACGTACGCAAAATCTTTTCGTACTCGCTCCATGCGTTTTGCTCGTCGCCGTCGTGATTTCCCCTGACGACGGCAAACGGAATATTTCTGTTTATAAACGGAGCTAAAGTCTTGTCAAGCCCCGTTTTCAGTTTATCAAACGTATCTGCGTTTATTATATCGCCCATGATAACCGCCATATCGGGACGGATTTTATCAATAGCCGTATTTATATGCCTTAAATAATCAAGAATACGCGCGTTATCTTTTCTCGAATCATACGCGGGCTTTTCGTGAATATCGCCGACGACCATTATTCTGAATTCGCCGTTTACATCGTATTTCATTTTCATATTTTTCAATTTAATCACCGAAACAATGATATCACACTTTCTATTACAATTCAATTATGAATTTTAATATTGCCAACTCCGGATATATATGATATTATAAATAAAATAAACATATTAAAGAGGTTTTAATATATGAAGTTTCTTCAAACCGTCATAAGAGAAAACGGAATCAGAGCGATAGTTTCGGCTGAAAAGGCGATAGGCTCGCATTCGGGAACAAAACAGCCGAAAAAGCTTATCGGCAAGGGCAGAATTCCCGTTATGGATTCGAAAGTCGAGAGAATTATGGAGGACGAATCCGCCGTATGGATAGCAAAATTCGACGACGACGGACAGATTTCCGAGGATGATTTCGTCATTCTCGCCATGACCGACCTGCATTTTGAGGACGACCCCGAATTACGGGACAAAACAATCGATATGATGGTTCGTAACATCTCCGATGTTAATCCCGACCTGGTAGTATTCACGGGCGATATCATTCTCTCAAATCATCAGCAATTAGACGGCGTGAGATTTGCAAAGCTCTTTGAAGATATGGGCGTATACTGGACTTTCGTATTCGGCAATCACGAAGCAAGAGCAGAGAAAGAATACCATAAATATTTTCTTATGAAAAACATGTCGCAGTACGAACACTGCCTTGCTAAATTCGGTCCGTCCGAGCTGTTCGGCTACGGCAACCATATTATAAACATAATGAACCGCGGCGGCTCGATAAGACAGAGTCTTTTCCTTTTCGACTCGGGCAGAAATATTTCGGAAAAATACAGATTTGAAAACGGACTCGACTCCGACCTGCGCGGCTACGACTATCTTAAAAACAATCAGAAAAACTGGTACAGGAATCACATTGAGGAGCAAAGACGCGTTTACGGCGATTTTAAGTCGCTTATGTTCATGCATATTCCGTTGTGTGAATACGAAAATGTAAACAGGCTTGATAAATTCGGCGAATACGTTCCGACCGGCAAGGCGAAGATTCTCTACGGTTCGCAGTACGAATCGATAGGATGCTCACCGGTAAACAGCGGTATGTTCTCGCTTATAAAGGAGCTCGGCTCAACGCAGGCGGTATTTGCGGGTCACGACCATGTAAACGACTTCTGCGCAGAGTACGACGGGGTAAAGCTCGTATACGTTCAGACAAGCGGTTACGAAACCTACACCATGGGCGATTTAAGAAAATGGGACGAGAGTAAATGGATGCAGGGTGCGACCGTCATAACCGTAAAGCAGGACGGTTCAATTGAATTAAAACAACGTTTCAACCGTGATTATCTTTAATAAAAAAGGAGTATTGCAATGAAAAAATCGGCAAAAATCATATCGTTAACCTTAATACTTACGCTGATATTCTCATTCTCCGCGTTTGCAAAAAATCCCGTTTCCGCGCCCGAGGATTTCGTTAATAATTCTCAATCCGTATTTTCCGATACGGGCAAAATTTCGCTCACTCCGGGTACGGATTCGTCGTCGGTCAATTTCAGCTGGGTGTCACATTCGTTTGATTCGTTCAGATACTCTGCTTTTGCCGACATGTCTGACGCCGTAAACGCCGACGTTGTAAGCGTAAGGACTCCCCTTATCGCGTATGTCGTAAACCGAGTTTCTCTTAACGGTCTTAAAGAGGGAACGTATTACTACGAATACACATTCGACGGCAAAACGCAGAAAGCAAGACCGTTTACTGTAAAAGACGATAAAGATTTTGAAGTCGCGTTCGTCTCCGACGCGCAGATAGGCAGAAGCGGAGACAACTCCGAAGAGGCAATGCTCGACGACGCGTACGGCTGGGAGAGAACCGTAAATTCAATCACAGAAAAAACGAATTCGGCGTTCATACTCTCCGCGGGCGATCAGGTCAACGTCGCGGTAAACAAAAAACAGTACAACGCGTTTTTAAACCCCGAAAAGCTTAAATCAATCCCCATCGCGGCGGCTGTCGGAAACCATGAGATGTACTCGCAGTTTTTCCCGTATCATTTTTACAATCCCAATATAACCGACGGAGACGCGCTGACTTTCGGCGGAAACGACTATTATTTTTCATATTCGGACGTTCTCTTTATTGTTCTTAATACAAATAATTTCCTTAAAGAGGACCACGAATACACATTAAACAGAGCCGTATCGGCGTACCCGAATGCAACGGCACGCATAGTCATGATGCACCAGAGCGCGTACAGCATACAGCCCGACGCGTTTGACAACAAAGCAAACTACATCTCGCTCCCCTCTCTGTTCGAAAAATACGGAATCGACCTTGTATTGAGCGGACACGACCACATCCACGCGAGAACCGCGCCGATAAACGGCGTAACGTATTTCGAATCGGGCAACGCCTCGGGATGCAACTACTGTCATGTGGATGAAATTCCCGATTATATCGAGAATTATTTATTCATGGAGGAGCCGACGTATTCCGTTCTGTCATTCGACGACGAAAAAATAACCGTCACGACGTACGGAACGGATACAGATACCGTCTACGATACGTTTACGGTTATTAAAAATACGGAAAACAAAACCGTGCCGGAATACGAACAGAGCGTTTTCTACGCGCCGTTTTTCTCATTCGTAAAACGTCTGCTTGCGTTTATCAACACATTCTTCCATATATTTAAGTAATATCAAACGGAGTCCCGGTTTTCGAGACTCCGTTTTAATTTAGGAAAAGTATTCAATTATTCTTTTCCCTGCGCGTCCGACGCGGATTTGAGCATCTCGTTCTCTCTGAAAAGCAAAGAGATGCACCATATTCCGGCGAGGGCGACGACAGTATATATTATTCTGCTGACGATTGCGTCCTGACCGCCGAATATCCACGCTACGATATCAAACTGAAAAAGACCTATCGAACCCCAGTTTATCGCGCCGATAACGACTAAAATAAGCGATATCCTGTCAAGCATACGTTTCAACTCCTTATAAAAGTCTCAACGTTATTATTGACGGATATCGCTTCGTTATTACAGAAAGAAAAAATTTATTTATTTTTTTTGACGATAAAGTACTCGTAATCGGCTATCAGCGTATCGAAATACTCGATAAACTGCTCTTTCGGCGTATTCGAGTCGGATATTATCCACCACTTGATAAGCGAGAGAATACCGCCGGCAAAATACTGCGCGCCGACGACGGCGGGAACCGTAAGTTCAATGCCGTGCTTTTCAAAGTCCTCCAAAAGTCCCTGAATTTCCTCGGAAACAATCTTATGTACCGAATCTATAAAACTGCCGTTGTTCGAGGGCGAAACGGAAATTTTAAGCATTTTTTTATTAGAATAGATAAAATCAATTACATTAGAAACAAGATTTCTGAAAAACGACTTCGGATCGTTATACAGATCGTGAGAATTGTTATTCTCATAAAATTCTCTGATCTTCTCTTTCATCACATATTCCATGAAATGATACTTGTCCTCAAAGTGCTTATAAAATGTCGCTCTGTGAACCATCGCCTTGTCGCATATCTCCACAACGGAAATATCGTCGAAGCTCTTTTTCTCAAGCAGAGAAAACATTGCGTCGCACAGCAGTTTATGAGTTCTTCTGATGCGTAAATCTTCCTTGTTTTTCATATTTGACGCAGTCCTTTCATAATAATATATAATGGATATGAAAATAGCATAGCACAATTATCGACATTTGTCAATTAATTTTTTAATATTTATTTTTATAAAATATTTTACTTTTGTAGATATATTTTATATTCAGTTAATATTCGTATATAACAGTCGGCGATTTTCTAAGTTTTTTTAATAATTTTCAAAAAGTACTTGATTTTTCATAAAAAATGGTTACAATATGTATTAGCACTCAAAGAAAACGAGTGCTAAACAATATTTAATACATTATATTATTTACCAGATTAGGAGGAATATAAAATGAAACTTAAACCTTTAGGCGACAAAGTCGTTCTCCAGTTCCTTGAAGCGGAAGAAACCTCACAGGGAGGCATCCTGTTGGCCTCATCCGCACAGGAAAAACCCCAGGTTGCGCAGATCGTAGCCGTAGGCCCCGGCGGAACCGTTGACGGCAAGGAAGTAAAGATGGAAGTTTCCGTAGGAGACAAGGTTATACTTAATAAGTATGCCGGAACAGAAGTTAAGCTCGGACAGGATAAATACACCATTGTCCGCCAGAGCGACATTCTCGCAGTTGTAGAATAATTCAGGAGGCGTTTTATTATGGCAAAGCAGATTATATACGGCGAAGAAGCCAGAAAGGCTTTACAGGCAGGTATTGATAAATTAAGCAACACCGTTAAAATTACATTGGGACCCAAGGGCAGAAACGTAGTTCTCGATAAAAAATACGGCTCGCCATTGATTACCAACGACGGCGTTACAATCGCAAAGGAGATCGAACTTGAAGATCCGTTCGAGAATATGGGCGCACAGCTTGTCAAGGAGGTTTCCGTTAAGACAAACGACGTTGCCGGCGACGGTACGACAACCGCAACGCTTCTCGCTCAGGCTCTTGTCAGAGAGGGTATGAAGAACGTTGCCGCAGGCGCAAACCCGATGGTAGTTAAGAAAGGTATTCAGAAGGCAGTCGACAAGGCTGTTGAGGCTGTAAAGGCCGATTCCAAACCCGTTTCTTCTTCGAGCGATATCGCAAGAATCGCTACTATATCGGCTGCCGACGAGCAGATCGGTAACCTCATCGCGGAGGCAATGGAAAAGGTTACATCCGACGGCGTTATCACCGTTGAGGATTCAAAGACCAGTGAGACCTACTCCGACGTTGTCGAGGGTATGCAGTTCGACAGAGGCTACATCTCCCCCTACATGGTAACAGATACCGACAAGATGGAAGCCGTCATCGACGACGCTTACATTCTTATTACAGATAAAAAGATTTCGAATATTCAGGAGATTCTTCCTCTTCTTGAATCCATCCTCAAGGCAGGTCATAAGCTCGTTATAATCGCCGAGGACATCGAGGGCGAGGCTCTTTCGACCATACTTCTTAACAAATTAAGAGGCACGTTTACATGCATCGGCGTTAAGGCTCCCGGCTTCGGCGACAGAAGAAAAGAAATGCTCCGCGATATTGCTATCCTCACGGGCGGCGAGGTTATCACCTCCGAGCTCGGACTTGAACTCAAAGACGCTACAGTTGACATGCTCGGTCATGCAAAGCAAGTTAAGATTTCCAAGGAGAACACCATTATCGTTGACGGCGCCGGCGACAGCGAGGCTATCAAGGCAAGAGTCGCACAGATCAGAAGTCAGATTGAGACAACAACCTCCGATTTCGACAGAGAAAAGCTTCAGGAAAGACTTGCAAAGCTTGCAGGCGGAGTCGCAGTTATCCGCGTAGGCGCTGCTACCGAAACCGAAATGAAAGAGAAGAAGCTCCGTATTGAGGACGCTCTCGCGGCTACTAAGGCGGCCGTCGAAGAGGGTTACGTTGCGGGCGGCGGCGTTGCTCTTCTCAACGCTGTTGACGAGATTTCCTCTCTTGCGGATTCATGCACGGACGCTGACGAAAAAACGGGCGTTAAGATCGTTCTTAAAGCTCTCGAAGAGCCTATCCGTCAGATTGCCGCTAACGCAGGTCTTGAAGGCTCCGTTATTATCGACGCGATAAGAAGAAGCGAAAAGAAAGGCTATGGCTTCAACTTCGCGACGGAAGAGTTTGCAGACATGGCGCAGGCAGGTATTCTCGATCCTACCAAGGTAACGCGTTCGGCATTACAGAACGCGGCTTCCGTTGCGGCTATGGTTCTTACAACAGAATCACTCGTTGCGGATAAGCCCGATCCCCAGGCTGACGCGGCTCAGGCGGCGGCTATGGCTGCGTCGCAGGGCGGCGGAATGTATTAATTAATACATTCACAAAACAATAAATCAAACCCCGGTTTCATATCGAAGCCGGGGTTAAATAATTTAATAATAAAAACATTTTACTGCTTACAGGCGTTGAGAAGCTCCCTTACGTTTTCGAACGTATATGTCGGTTTATACTGCGAGGAGGCTATTTCCTCTCTCGTCGTCTCCCCTGTCAGCACGGCGCATGTTTCCGTTCCGCCGTTTATTCCGCACGCGATATCGGTATAAAGTCTGTCGCCGACAACAAGAGTCTGCTCTTTTGTAAATCCCGAATCGGCAAGGCACATATCGACAAGTATTTTATTGGGCTTGCCGAGATACTCGGGAGTTCTGCCGACACAGTTGTCTATCATTGAGCAAATAGAACCGCAGTCGGGTACGAACCCGAACGGCGCGGGACAGCACAAATCGGGATTCGTCGCAAGATACGGGATATCCTTAGTCGAAAGGAGTTCGCACGCGTACTCCGTTTTTTTATACGTAAGCTCGTTATCAAACGCAACGAGCACGCATTTTACGTCGTCGTCGGGCGTTTCGGTTATGTTAAGAGCGTTTTTTTTAAGCTCCTTAACGTATGACTTCGTACCGAGGACAAACACTTTTTCATTAGAAAAATGCTCTTTTAAATAAAGCATTGAGACATATCCCGCGGTTACAAAAAGGTTTGCCGTCGTTTTTATGTTCCACTTTGCGAATTTTTCTATGTAACTGTCGGTCGAATTCGTCGAATTATTTGTAATATAATACGCGCGGCCGCCGATAGAATTTATATAATTCAACAAATCCATGCTCCCGTCAAACAGCGTATTGCCGACGGAAAGCGTACCGTCTATATCAAATAAAAACAATTTTTTTTCGGATAAATTCATTTTAATTTTTCCCTTTACAAAAACATCACGGCAACCCCCCTGTGGGGATCGCCGCGGTATTTACTTCATTTTTAAATCATGCGCCGAACTTTGAAGAGGCAAACTCCTTAATTTTACCGGTAACGTCATCAATGAAGCCTGCGTCGATGAAACAACCGAGGATCTGCTTAAGGAGGCTGAGAAGCCAGCAGAAGATATCGATTAAATCTGCCATATTTCCAACTCCTTTCAATGGTATAATCTTTTACTCTTTTATTTTACATTATAATCCGCCGTCAATCAATAGTTATATAAAAAATTCATTTTTATACAACATCAACGCAACATTATCAGCCAATAACTTCGCCTTTAGAGTTAAAGAGCGGTAATTTTTCAAGATAAATAAGGTCTTTTCTGTCCTGCGCGTCACCCTCGGCAAGGATAGCCATACGTCCGCAGATTTCGGCGCCCGTTTCGTTTACGAGAGTTTCGAGCGCGTGAAGCGACTCACCGGTAGAAATAACGTCGTCGACGATAAGAATTTTTTTGCCTTTCATCAACGCTGCATCGGCTGTATCAAGATACAGCTTCTGCTCCGACGCTGTGGTGATAGAGTGAACGTCGACCTCAAGAACGCCTGTCATGTAGAGTTTGGGTTTCTTCCTTGCGACAAAGTATTTTTTATCCCCGTGCTGACGCGCCATCTCGTGAATAAGGGGAATACCCTTAGCCTCTGCCGTGAGAAGATAATCGTACTCGGGCGCACGCTTTAAAAGCTCCTTGGCACATGCGACGGTCAGCTCCGCGTCGCCGAAAATAACGAACGCACCGATATAAAGGTCATCGTTGAGCTTGCACAAAGGCAGGCTTCTGTCAAGACCTGCAATGTTCATTTTGTATTCCATGTTTATATCCTCCGATAAACTGATTGCATATTAATTATATCACCGCTTGAAAAAAAGTCAAATCAATTCAAAAGAAAATGTAAAAATGTGTTTAAAAAAACGTGATAATATGATATTATATTGAATTGGAGGGATTAAAATGTCCGAAATTAAAGTTATAGCACACAGAGGAGCAAACAAATACGCACCGCAGAATACGATTCCCGCATTTGAGCGCGCAATCGAACTGGGCGTTGACGGATTCGAAACGGATATTCACCTTACAAAGGACGGCGTACCCGTTATCTGTCACAATTATACCGTAAACGATACTTCAAACGGAATGGGCAATATTTCATCCTATGAATTTGAGGATATAAGAAAGCTTGACTTCGGCTCGTACTTTTCTCCCCGTTTCGCAGAAACGAGGATTCCTACGCTCGACGAATTTCTCGACACAGCGGACAGAGGCGACGTAAAGATTATCAATATAGAATTGAAATCGCCTAAAAACGGCGAACAGGGCATCGTAGAAAAAACGATTGAAGCAGTTAAAAATCATCATCTTTCGAGCCGTCTGATAATTTCAAGCTTTGATTACAAGCTTCTTATAAAGGCAAAAGAGATTGACCCCGACTGCCGTACGGCGTATTTATACAGCCCGAACTCGAAAAACATGCTCAAAATGTGGTTCAGACCGTTCGATTTTGCCGAAAAAATCGGATGCTATGCGCTTCACCCCATGTACTGCTACGTTACAAAGGAGTATGTAAAGAGAGCGCATGACGCGGGATTAAAAGTAAACGTCTGGACGATAGATTCGGAAAGAATGATTAAATACATGGTTAAATGCGGAGTCGACGGACTCATAACAGACTGCCCCGACAGAGTAAATTCAATATTGAGAAACACCGTATTTTAACCCACGAGGAGAATAATTTTGAACATAAAATTTGCCGTTCCATGTCTATTGGGACTTGAAGCGCCGATTGCAAACGAGCTTCGCGATATGGGCGCGCTCGACGTTGTAAGCGAAAACGGAAGAGTTCTGTTTTCGGGCGACGAGCATATACTTGCAAGAGTGAACATACGCTCGCGTTTCAGCGAGAGAATACAGGTTTTTGTCGGAACGTTCGAAGCTCACAGTTTCGAGGATTTGTTTCAGGGCACAAAGGCTATGCCGTGGGAACGCTGGATAGGAAAAACAGACCGCTTCCCTGTCAAGGGCTATTCGCTTAATTCAGACCTTTTCAGCGTAAGCGACTGTCAGAAGATAATAAAAAAAGCCATGGTAGAACGGCTTAAACAGACGTATCACATAGAGTGGTTTCCTGAGTCCGGCGCGCTGTATCAGATTCAGTTTTCAATAATGAAAAACAAGGTTTCCCTGCTTATAGACACCTCGGGTGCGGGACTTCACAAGCGCGGTTACAGACCCGCAGCGAACGAGGCTCCGATAAAGGAAACGCTCGCCGCCGCAATGTGTTCATTCTCGCATTTAAGAGATTATCACACACTCTACGACCCGATGTGCGGTTCCGGAACGATTCTCACCGAGGGCGCAATGATGGCTAAAAACATAGCCCCCGGCGTAAACAGACATTTTACTGCCGAACAGTGGAACCAGATTCCGCCCGAAGTGTGGAGGGAGGAACGCGAAGAAGCGAGAAGCCTCGAAAAGCACGACATTCCGTTTCACGCGTACGGCTCCGATATTGACGCTCACGCCCTCGAAATTGCAAAAATGAATGCAAAACGCGCGGGAGTCGGAGATCTCATCACATTCGAAAAACGCGACATACGCGATTTTGAACGCAAAACGGAGAAAGGAACCGTTATTATAAATCCCCCGTACGGCGAGAGACTTATGGATTTAAAAGAAGCCGAACGCCTCTATAGAGACATGGGAAAGGTTCTGACTCCGCAGAGGGGCTGGAGTTACAGTATTATAACGGCGGACGAGGATTTCGAAAGCTGTTTCGGCAGAAAAGCCGACAAACGCCGTAAATTATATAACGGTATGATAAAATGCCAGCTGTATATGTATTTTAAATAAAAAAAACCAAGCGCAGTCACGGTAAAAAACCGCACTGCGCTTCTTTATTTAATCAAGCTCTATTGTACCCTTATAATTCGGATTATACATATGATCCGCATACACGCCGAAAAGTTTTGTCGCAACTTTAAGCGGAGGAACGGCCTTTACGCCGTTGAACATAAGATAGAAGTTGAACAGCTCGTAAAATCCGGGGTTTGCATAGGCTTTGATCCTAACGTTTTCGCCGTCGAAAATAAATTTCATTATTCTCTCCTGCGCGGAACTGAGCGGGACTATCGTAACGGTGAGTTCGTCGCCGTTTTCGTTCCATGTTGCGCTCGATGCTACTTCAAATCCGATACCTGAAATCATGATTTCGGAGTAAATTCGTTCCCCCGCAAGACCGATATCAATAGTCTGCTCTCCGCAGTCGGACTCGACAAACGACATTTTAAGCACGTCGCCTTCAAAATCAAGACAAATGTCGTTAATACAACCGGAGCGTTTTGAGAGCATGAACGTCGTGCTGGGACCGATAATTCCCGCATAGGAATGTTCGCCCTCTATTTTAATATGTTTATTTTTAAGATAAAGTTCCCTGCTCTCGTTCCTGACGGCCTTTGCAACGTAGGGATCTGCTCTGTGCGCAACGGCAGATGAAAGCTCATTGTCATTCTCGGGGAATCTGCCGGACTGAAACGCCTTCGGGAAATACTCGTTGAGAACATGTATAAACGTATTCTCGTCGCATTCGCCCGAGGTACACGCAAATACCGCATCGTATTCGGGATAAACGACTACGAACTGACCGTAAAGTCCGTTGAACGAATACGTTCCTCTCTCAGGCTGAATGAAAAGCTGATAACCGTATCCCGTATTTTTATTAAATATCGACGGAACCTTTGCGACGTGCGGCTCGGTCGCCTGCTCTATCCAGTCGGCGGGAATAAGTTGTCTGCCGTCCCACTCGCCGTGCTGTAAGTAGCACTGTCCGATTTTCGCAATATCCTCAAGCGTCATAAACGCTCCCCATCCGCCTGCGTCGCATCCGTCGTGATCCTTTTCCCAAAACGGAACGTCGATTCCGAGCGGCTCGAACAGTCTCGGCGTAAGATATTCCGAAACCGTCTGTCCGGTAAGCTTTGTAAGAAGCTTTGAAAGCATATACGTATTCTCGCTTAAATAATTAAACTTCGTACCCGGCTCGTCCTTGAACGGAGCGTTAAGCCAAAGCTCGTCCCATCTGTTTTCCTGACTGTCGTATATAACGGGAATTTTCTTACCGCTTCTGTGCGTGATAACGTCGTAAACAGTGACCTTAGCATAACGCTCACGGTCTCTCTTTGTTTTACACTCGAATGGGAAATAATCTATCATCTTATCCGACAGTGACAAAAGCCCCTCGCCGACGGCTATGCCTATCGCCGTTGCCGTAATTCCCTTTGAAAATGAAAACATGGACATGGGCTTGTCCGCTTTATACGGAGCCCAGTAACACTCGGCGGCAACCTTGCCGTGTCTTAAAACCATAGCGGAGTGCATATTGAGCTTCTTCGAATCGAGAACATCGAGGAATTCGCGGACAACGTCGGAGTCAACGCCGACATCGGAAGCTTTTTCGACTCTCGGTAATTTCTTAACATCCATCATAAGTACACGCCCTTTCATAGAAATATTAACTGAATATAAACTGAATTGCAATTAACAATTTGTGAATATATTAAATATTTTTTAATTTCGGCGTAAATTTTGTTACATTTGTCGAATATATATTAATAAATTTACAAATCCGTTTATATTTTTTATTATTTTTTGACGATTAATTTAACGGCGCATCACAAAAAAAGAGACTCCGTCGAAAGAGTCTCTTTTTTCAATTTAATTTTTAAACTTTAATTCTCGGCGAGGAATATATGCCCGTTCTGCGTAAAATGTATTCGTAACTGAAGTGCCAGTCCTTTGTACGCCAGCCGTCGGGGCCGTAGTGAGAGTGATTTTCATACGTATTGTGAACCGCGCCGAAGCAGTTGTATCTGTGAATAAACAGCTTAATTTCGACCTTATGAACTCCGTCGGACAGTTTGTCAACATAAAGCTCGAACGGAGAATAGCATATATATCCCCTGTCCTCTCCGTCGACAAACACTTTCATAACCGCTCCCCTGTACAGCGGAATATTGATATCCATAAATCCGTTCTTTGTCTCAACGTCGAATTTATATGTAATCTCTCCGCCGTAGAACGGGAATCCCTGATTTACAAGATCGGAAAACGAAACCTTTTCGCTTCTTTCAATTATTTCCGAGTATGTTCCGCTGACTTTAACGCCGAAATCGCCGAGGATATAACACCACTCCGCGCTCGTCGTCTCGCCTAACGGCAGGGTAAGCTCTATTATATTATCGCCCTTATGAAGAACGGGGAGCTTTACGGTATCGATCGACTTATCGCAGAAGAATCCTACGGGGGTATTATCGATTTTTCCGCCGTTTACAATTATTTCCGCGGTCTCCGCGTTTTCTACTGCAAACAGAGCGTCACTAACCTCAATCGCAGAGTGAACTGTAAATCTGAACGAAACGGTGTGTTCGTTTTTTACCTCGCCCATAACCCACGGCTGAGCGACATTGCCGGTCTGTTCTTTAAGTCCGATTGCAAGACGCGCTTTATTATTGGCTCTCAAAATCTCTTCTCTGCTCTGCCACTTGCCCGAGTCAACCCTGAACTGAGCCATATCAAGCAAAAGTACGTTCTTTTCGCTCAGTTCATAATCGACGAATTCATTAAGCGGGTAAATTTCGCCCTCGTTCTTTTTATCGGGAATAAAATCACATTCGCTCTTTTTGTTTTCGATTTTTAATAACAGCGAATCGCATGAGTGAATTCTGTGTGTTATCACGGTAGAGTTATTCTTATACTCATAATCGGCTTTTTTTATTTCACCGCTTAACGTATCATAAACGTAAACGGTTTTATATCCCGGCACGGTTATTGCAACGTCTTCGTAAATTACAGCGTCGAACGTATAGGGGTCTGACGAATGGGCAACAAACAGCCAGTCGCAGTCGTTGTCACGCCTTAACTGATATATTAAATTATCCGTAAGCGTACCGTTAATATCTCTGATTGTAACATCTCTTACGTCGTCAAGTGAGTCAAGAAGCGAAAATCTGTCAAACGGAATATTGACCGCGCCGTCGGAAAGTTTTGCTCCCCTGTCGGTTTTAACCGCGTTTTCATATACGGGAGCACTGCCCATAATAACGAGCCTGCCGCCGTCCGCCTTGAATTTTTCGAGTCTTTCAAAAGTCGTGTCTCTCAATGTTTCGCATCCGGGAACTATAATAACATCATACGACATCTTTCCGACTCTCAGAGGGGCTGATCCCTTTTCGCACTGCGAGGGCAGAAGCGACTCGCATATAAAGTCAAAATCAACGCTTCCTTCGAGCATCCAGCGCGTGAACGTCTGAAAATTCGAATCGAGAGTCTGACGTTTGAGCGCAGTCTTATCATTGGGACCGAAATGAAGCCAAAAGCTTTCGACGGGATGAATTACGCCGACCCTTACAACGGGCTTTCCCCTCGTCATGGCTGTGTGTACGCGGGAGAAATGATCCTCTATATATTTATATTCCTTATACCATGGGGACTGATAATTTATCGACGCGGGATAATCGCGCTTGGCTTCGCCCTCCATTGACACCCAAGCAAGGTGCGGAACTCTTACCGTAACTCCGAGAGCCGTCTGCCAGTCTCCGTGAATTTTATGATGTCTGAAATCGTAGTCCCATCCCGTTACGCCGTAAAGCTCGGAGAGCATACCCTCCCTGCCGTACTGGTGAACGGCGGACTGCGCCTGCTTCGCCGTGGTAAGCTCGTAATTATGGCAGAGCATATCAATACCGGGGATATCAAACCCTCTGTACGAACGCATACAGTCGCCGAGAGCGGCCGTCTGACTCATCAGAGTGGGTTCCTCCATCATGTGCCCCGTGAGCGCGATTCCGTTTTCACGGCACCACTTACCGCACGTATCGGCAAACGCGGAGGCGAAACGTTCCGAAATATGGTCGTGATAATGATACCTTACCGCTGAAACGCCGTCTTTTTTCTCCCAGAAAAGCTCCGGCAGACTGTCGAGAATATCATCGCCGTAACACGCCTTGTACGTCTCGGGAATATCGTCCGTCCAGGGGATAACGACGTCGGACTTATCCGTTGAATTCTTTAACGTATTCTTTCTCGTAAACTGAGGCTCGTCCGTAAATATAGACGGAATCGTTTTTGAAAATTCGTTTCCCACATGCTTTTTATACGTTTCATAAGTTATTTCAATAAACTTTTCGATAGCTTCCTTATTAAGGGTATCAACATACGTCTGATTGTTAAACCATGCCGACGGTGTATGCACCTCAAGATAAGCGTACCATTTTACGCCCTGTGCAGGAGCGTTTTCATCAATTCTTTTATACGAATTGAGATATCCGTCAGAGTCAAGTTTAACATCATAGCATGCGATTAACCTTCCGTTTCCGCTTCTGCCTCCCTCGGCTCTCGAATCGTTTATGTTGATTCCGTCACCAGCTTCGGCGTTAGAAACAGGCGTAAACACCAGACATCTCGCCCTGTATTTTTCATTCTCGGTTACATAACCGCCTGCAAATCCCGACGGCCATCTGTCCTCGTCGTAAAGATAGGCAAGCATATTCTCTTTTTTTGCTTTTTCGACGCAGGACGATACAACGTTCATGTGTTCGTCCGAAAGATATTTTGTTGCAAGCCCCGTACGAACGTGCATATGAAATCCGCCGAAGCCCATCTCTTTAAAGACATTTATCTGACGAATAAGCTCGTCCTCTTCGAGTTTGCAGTTCCACGCCCAGAACGGAGTACCTCTGTATTCGCTCGTAGGATTCTTAAAAAGAGAATCGGAAAGACTCGCTTCTTTATTTTTACTATATAACATAATTACATACCTCGCTTTAATCTCGTCATTTACCAAAGAAATACGCTTCTGTCATAGCGCACAGCGCGTGATATACGGGCAGTGTGTACTCCTGAATTACAAATGTTCTGTCCGACGGCGTTTTAATTGTAACGTCACAAAGTGAATTGAGCTTTCCGCCCGACATACCCGTTATCGAAACCGTTTTAATTCCCTTTGCCCTCGCGGTAATCACTGCGTTTACAATATTTTTCGAATTGCCCGAGGTGCTCAATGCAATCAGCACGTCGTTTTCGTTTGAAGCGTAGGCGTAAACCTGCTGGGCAAAAACGTTCTCGGGGCTTACGTCGTTCATAAACGCGGTCATGAGTCCCGTCTGACTTACAAGAGAAATTGCAGGCAGACCGTACTGTAAATTGTCGGCGATGGATTTGTCCTCAAATTTTGATTTATCCGCATCGCTTAATTCTCTTTTCAAATTAAATCCCTTGAGAAGCTCCCCCGCAATGTGCTCACTGTCCGCCGCCGAACCGCCGTTACCGCATATCATGACTTTACCGCCGTTTTCATAGCATACGCGCATTAATTTGTACGCTTTTTTTATATCGTCACGGCAGACGGACAAATCCGGATATCTGTCAAACAATTCTTCAAATATTTCGTTTACGTTCATGTCTTTTCCTCCTTTATGAAAATGCAAGCGACAGCGCCGCAAAGTCGCCTATCCTGTCGCCTAATTCTGCGGGTACGATTTCGCACGCTTTTGAAATGACGCTAAGCGACTCTTTCTTTATACTCTCATACATTTTTTCCTTGAGCAGTTCACCGCTTCGGGCAAATATACTGCCTATAACTATTTTTTCGGGGGCTAATATATCGATAAGAATACTGAGCCCCTTGCCGAGCATTTCACCGCATTTTTTATAAACGCTCAGCGAGAATTTGTCCCCGTTCTTTGCGTATTTTGCAAGATTGGCGGCGGTAAGTTCAACGTTGTCTTTTAATATATACGAATCCGAATACTCCGTTGTCTCCCTCATAATTTCGGCGAGATTCTTAATTCCTCCGCCCGAGCACCAGCCCTCGAACGAGCCGTATTTTGAATAGCCGAGAGGACCGGAATCCGTAAGTCTGATATGACCGACCTCGCCCGCCATATCGTTAGTGCCAGAGTAAAGTTTTCCGTCAAGAATCAGTCCTGCACCAAGTCCCGTTCCGAACGTTAAAAAAATCATATTACGGCATCCTCTGCCCGCACCGAATTTCCACTCCGCGACTGAGCAGGCGTTAGCGTCGTTCTGTAAATGAGCCTTTATTTTAAACTCATTTTCGAGCATATCGACTATCGGAACGTTGTCCCAGTCGGGGAGATTCGGCGGACACTGTATTAGTCCGCGTTTACTGTCAAGAGGACCTCCGCAGCTGATTCCTATGCCCGCAACGCCGTTTTCAATATCGACTCCGTTTTTATCGGCGATTTCCTTTATTGAATTTATAATATCGGTTACGACACTTTTCCATCCGCGTTCCTTTTCGGTCGGGAATTCGATTCTGTCTAAAATAAAACCGTCTGTCGAAACGAATTCGCCCCTGCCGAGGATTACGGCGCATTTCGTACCGCCGATATCGACTCCGAGGGAATATTTATATTTTTTATCCATAACAGTTCCTCAAAATACTAAATATTAATAACAGTTTACATTATTTAATACGTTATTTCAATACAAAAAAACGCCGTTTTGCGAAAAATCGAAAACGGCGTTCAATATTAATTCAAAATACGATTATCAATCCTCAACGTACTCTTTGAGCAGAGCGATGACATCGTCGACGGTCTCTATGCCCGCGACGGCTCTGTCGGGAATTTCAACGTCAAATTCATCCTCTATAGCTACTGCGAGATTGACGAGTTCGAGTGAATTAAGCCCCAAATCGGATCTGATATTCGTCTCGCCCGTTATCTCCTCGGGAGCAATGTCTGCATACTGGCATATAAGTTTTTTAAGTCTTTCAAGCATATTTTAACCTCTCATTTTCATTGTTTATAACTTTCGTAGCTGTCGGCTACTTTCTGTCTTATAATTTTTCTCGTCGAATTCTTCGGGAACTCCTTTGTAACTACCGCAACGTCCTGAACCTTTTTATACGACGGCTGACGGCGGTTAAGATTAAAGATGTCTTTTTCAACTTTTTCTTTTATCTCTTTTTCGTTCATATCATCAAAATCCGACGGCTCTACATAAACCGCAAGACCGATAACCTTTTCCGTTCTGCCTCTTATCTCCTTTTCGAGTTCGAGCGCGACGGCTTCTCTTATGTAACCCAAATTATCCATTACGAAAAATTCGATATCCTCGGGGAAAACGTTTTTGCCGTTGTCAAGGATGATAAGCGTTTTCTTTCTGCCGGAAACAAACAGCTCGCCTTTATCGGTAACTCTGCCGTAGTCGCCCGTTTTGAACCATCCGTCCTCGAACGACTCCGCCGTTGCCTCGGGGTCTTTATAGTACCCCTGCGTTACGTTGTCGCCCTTAATCCAGATTTCGCCGATACCGTCCGCGTCAGGGTTGTGAATTATAAATTTCGACTTCGGGAATGCGAATCCCGCGGATGTCGGGTCGTCGTCCGCATGCATATTGAGAGTTACCGTCGGCGACGATTCAGTAAGTCCGTAGCCGTTATAAACTCTGAATCCGAAATCTCCGAGTCCCGAAACGTAGTCCGCTCTCGACGGAGCGCCTCCGCAGACAAGCGTCGGGAACTTATCGCCGAAATTCTTTCTTATCGAAGCAAAGAGAACTTTTCTCAGATCGATGCCGTGACTTCTTAATTTATTGCTCAGTTTAACGAGTTTTTTAAGCGGTTCGGCTTTTCCTCTCTCCTTAGCCGCAGCCCATATACCGTTATATATACCCTCTAAAACAAGGGGAACGGCGTTCATTGCGTCGGGTTTGAAAAGCTGAATATTTGAAAGAATATTTTTAAGACTGTCGTTTACGTAAATCGTCGCGTTCATGTAAAGCGCAGTAAAAATGTTACAGCTTAATTCGAACACATGGTTCATCGGCAGGAGCGAAAACGATGTATACTCCGTCGGAATCGTATCTATAATACCGTCGACGTTCGTCGCAAAATTCTTATGCGAAAGCATAACGCCCTTATTTGCACCCGTTGTACCGGAAGTAAATACGATAGCGGCAACGGCGTTATTATCGATTACAGCGTCAATATATGACCTGTCGCCGTTTTTTATAAGCTCATTGCCCTTTTCGACAAGCTCGTCGAACGTCATGAATCCCGCGTCGTCGTATTTTTTATTCCAAACGAACACGTTTTTCATACGTTCGTCGTTTTTTATATGTTCTTTTAATGTTTTATAATAAGTTTTCGAGCAGAATACAGCCTCCGCATCCGATTTTGTCATAAGTTTCGAAAGGTCTTCGTCGCTTAAATCCTTATCGAGCGGGACAGCAACTCCGACTCCGCACACAACGGCAAGAAAGGATACAACCCATCTGTACGAATTTTCGCCGAGAACGGCAATATGCTTGCCTTTAAGTCCCATAGACAAAAGAGCGGTTCCGACTGCGTTAACGTCGGAAACAAGTCTTGTTATCGTATATGATACGACCTCGGTCTTGTTCTGCTTTTCAACAATAGCCGTACGTCCGGTAAAATTCGACTCTGCGCGGTTAAGCATTTCCTTTAAATCGCGAAGAGGACCCATCATATGAGCCTTATGTCTTAATTCATCGACAAGTTTTTTTTCGTTCTTATCCATAAAACATACCCCAAAAATTTCTGAATTTTCTACCTAATGCATATATTATAGTCCCGAGTTGCAGTTTCGTCAATAGTATAGTTACGTTTTGTTAATATCTTTTTAATATTTAAATAAAACATAATTGTCGATTAATAAACAGTTATATTTTTTTATGTCGCATATCATGAATTTTTATAAGCAAAATTTTATATAAGCTGTATAATAATTTCATAAAAAATTGTAAACGCACTGCATTACAATCATAGAACCGTAAACTAAACAATATATCATAAAAGAGCGATTCCGACGAACCGCTCTTTTTACTGTTTATTCTGTTTCAGATAAATCTGTTATAGAATTTAAGCATAGCATCTATGGCTTTCTGAGATTCCTCGCGGTCGGGACGAAGCACAGAGAAAACGTGCGGGAGATCCTCTCCCTTATATTTCGGCCAGTCCATAAGCTGGGCTTTGAGATGTTTGTCGGCATATAATTTATATAACCGTCTGGTTTGTTTGAGTGCAAGGAAATCCCCCGAACTCGTTATCATAAACGTAGGCGGAATTTTGCCGTAGTCTATAATATCGTCGGCATTCATAAAGAAATACTCGGGTCTCTTTTTATAATCCATACCCCACATATATCGGCAGTAAAGTCCCATTACGGGAGAATTCATAAACGCAACCGGGTGCGTAAGCGCAAGAACGTTGAATTCGAGCCCGCCGTCCTCGACGTTAAATATTTCCCTCAACTCCTTATTTGTCGCTAAAACCGCGGAATAAAACGCAAGCTGACCGCCGGCGGAATCACCGGTAAGAAGTATTTTATTATCCTCGCACGGAAAATCATGCAGATGTTTTTTTATCCATTTAAATGCAAGAGCGATATCCCGAAGCTGCCCGACGACCGTTGTTTCGGGTACGAGGCGATAGCTTACATTAAAAACGACATACCCTTTTTTCGCAAGATGAAGGCAGTACATTTTATTAAGCTCTTTATCCGCATACATCCATCCGCCGCCGTGAATGTCAATAATAACGGGATGCTTTATTCCCCCGTCGTCAGGATAATACACATCGAGCTTGTGATAATGATTTGTGTCGTCCGCGTAGTAAAAATCATTTTCTTCAATAACTCCGTCGGGCTTTACATCTCCCGCGTGAGTCTTCGCGTCGCTTTTTTCTGTCTGCTTCCAAAGAATGTTGAATACGTCGTAAATATTTTTCATAAAAAAACGCCCCCGATACAAATGTATATAAATATCTATACATATAGTATCAGAAACGTTTACATTTTGCAACAAAATTTACATGGCGAGCATGTATTTATAAATTCCGACGAACTGAAGCACGGAACCCGCGAGAATAAAAACATGAAATACACTGTGAATGTACTTGACCTTTTTTCCGACGCCGTAAAGTATCGCGCCGACAGTGTACGCAATTCCTCCGCCGAGAATAAAGATAACACTCATTTTTCCTAGCTCGCTGAATTTATATACGCAGGCAAAACCGATAACGATAGCCCAACCCATCGCAATATACATTATCATCTGTATAACCTTGAACTTTTCCTGATTCATAAACGTAAACAAAATGCCGAGAGCCGCCAGAATCCATTCCGACGCGCAGATAGCTATGCCCATTTTTAAATTAACAGCCTTAATTGCAACAAGAGAAAACGGAGTAACCGTACCGGCGATAAGCAGAAAAATAACCGAGTGGTCAACTACTCTTAATACCCTTTTCGGAAACGACGGATTAAATCCGTGATAAGTTGCAGACGACGCGTAAAGAATAATCATCGTAATTCCATAAACAATAACCGAGGGAATAAATCCGATATGAGCAAGTTTAACGCACCTGGTAATACACATAACAAGTGCAAAAACCGCAAACGGAACGCCTATCATGTGAGTAATGCTGTTAACCCAGTCCTCTTTTCGCGAATAATCGGGAATCGGAACGCTTTTAAAATCAAACATAAAAACACCTCAAGGAAAAATTGTACTGATAATATATAATTATACTCTCAATTCAATAAAAGACACATGCCTATCAATTTGTCTTAAAGTATAAAAGACATATAAAAACATTTCGAGAACTGAATATAAACTGTTTGTTAACTATTATGAGATATAATAAGAACAAGTTAATAAACAATTCACCCCCTTTTGTTTATCTTGTGCATTTTACACAGTTTTTTATTAAAAATCTATTGACAACACATTCAAAACGTCTTATAATACAATTAATGAACAGATTATTAACTGTTTATAAACTATCTGCGAGGTGTTATTTATGGAGAACATTAAGAATATAAGCACGGTGATGCTTGAGTACAGAAGAAATACGCTCGATGACGAAATAGTTGAGATTGAGCATATGCTGACGCTCACGCAGTCTAAACTCATCACCTTGCACAATAAGAACCTTATCGAGAAAAAGAGTGCTGAAATGGCTGAAATCGATAAGGAACTTGAATACAGAAAAAATAACAGCTGATTTTATTCATATTTGTTTATCTCCGTTACAAAAGCAGACCGGCAAAACGCCGGTCTGCTTTATTTTTTTGCTGTTTTAAATTATTACTCTCTGTGAGCGTATTTTGCAAGATAGGATTCGATTCTGTCAACAGGGCTTAAAAGTTCGCTTAACGACTTATCGTTATTAAGAGTATCGATAAGAAGCGCAACGTACTTTGACATATTGACCTCAAAGAACCAGTCTCTTTTAAGAAGCTCGGGAGAACGGTAAATAAGATTCGTAGTGAAAATACCGTTTATGAGTCCGTCCGCATATGCCTTGTCGAAAGCGTCAAGACCGTTGCAGAAAAGTCCAAACGCGGAGCATACAAAGATTCTCTTTGCCTTGAGCTCTTTAAGTTTTGACGCGACCTCGAGCATTGAATCGCCTGAGGATATCATATCGTCAACGACGATAACGTCCTTGCCCTCTACGTTGTCGCCCAAAAATTCATGAGCCAGTATCGGATTTCTGCCGTTTACTATTACAGAGTAATCGCGCCGTTTATAGAACATGCCGAGTTCAACGCCGAGAACGGTAGAATAATATATACATCTGCCGAGTCCGCCCTCGTCGGGAGAAATAATCATGAGCTTATCCTTGTTAACAACAAGATCCGGAACATTTTTAACAAGAGCCTTTATCATCTGATAAGTAGTTGTAACGTTTTCAAATCCCTTATTGGGTATCGAGTTCTGAACTCTCGGGTCGTGAGCATCAAACGTGATTATGTTCTCTACGCCGTAAAGATTGCAGAGCTCCTGAAGAGCAAGAGCGCAGTCAAGAGATTCGCGTGCCGTACGCTTATGCTGTCTGCCCTCATAAAGCATAGGCATAATAACGTTAAGTCTTCTCGCCTTACCCGCCGTGGCAGCAATAGCGCGCTTAAGGTTAGCATAGTGATCGTCGGGCGACGTGGGGAAATCCTTGCCGTACATATTGTACGTAACTCCGTAATTAAACACGTCGACGATAAAATATAAATCGTAACCTCTTACGGACTCATGAAAAACAGCCTTGCCCTCGCCTGTTCCGAATCTGTGGAAACGGCAGTCGAGAATGTAACTGTCTTTCTGATAACCCGAAAACGCTATCGACGTCTTATGTTCGCTTACCTGGTCGCGTCTCCACGATACGATATAGTCATCAACCTTCTTAGCCAACTCCTCGCATCCGGGCAGCGCAATGATACCTAGCGGTCCGACCGGTATATTTGTAAGCTCCTGACTCAAATCCGGCATGTAACAGTACCTCCAAAAAAAACAATATTAAAAAATGGTTTACATATATATTGTAACTGATTCTGTCGATTTTTCAATAGCAAAACGAAATTAATTTGTTTTTTCGCGTATTTTATCATTATTTATCAAAAGCCGTGTTTTATTTTATATATAATTACAACCCAAAAAAAACAGCCCCCGCGCCGAGGCAGGGACATATAAAGATATATCAGCTTTTTTCCGCTTTAACTTTTTTACGATTAAATAAGGATTTAATTTTATCTATCACAAATCTAACCATCTGTTTCTCCTCGTCGTTGAGAATGAAAAACCATGCGACGGGTATATATGCGATAACAAACAGAACTATTCCGATAAGCATATTCGGTATACTCTGCTTATATACAAAATGCATTATTGCGCCGGCAGCACCGGTAAGCACCGCCATAACGACAGCGATTTTAAACGCATTTTTCCAATAGCCCGGGATATCGAGTCCGATTTTTTTATAATAGTAATAATTCATAAACATTATCTGACCGAGGAGATTTCCGATAGCCGTACCGATTGCCGCACCGAATCCGCTCCATTTCATCGCAAGAGGAATGCTTACCGCAACGTTGAATATCGAAATCAGCAGGTATACTATCGACCTTATCCTGTGCCTGTTCATCGCCTGCAAAAGAGTAACGCCGAGACTCTGCGACAGCGGGATAATCGACGGAGCCATGAGAACCAAAGTTATCGCGTACGCGCCGATGTAGTTTTCGCCCGCCCAGTAATAAATAAACGACTTTCCGAATAGAACAAACCCGCAGAAAATAAGAGACAGAACTATAAACTGAATTCTCGATACACGTATAAAAATCTTCGAAATTTCAGACATCGGAGCCTTATTCGTGACTTTCGTCGTCAGCATCGGCAGAAATACGCCTCCGATTGAACTCGAAAACTGACTGAAATCCTTCTGCAGGTTTGCTGAAACCTGGTATACCGCGACCGCAACTGTTCCTATAACTGAGCCTAATATGATTTTATCGGTATTAGCATAAAGCTGTTCTACGAGAATATTGATAAATATAAAGAACGAATAATTCATTATCGATTTAAAAACTTCTTTATCGAATTTATCAAATTTAAATTTTGCCTTTATGACTTTAAAGCAGTACCACATCGGCACGGCTTTTGACGCTATCGAAACGGTAACGGCGGCAACCGTCATTCCCACAGACTGGAATCCGCTTGCAAGAACTATAGCCTCTGCCGAATACTTTATAATATTCGTAACGAGGTTAAACGTACGGTTAAAAACGAATCTCTCATGCGAGTTACAAATCGCGGAAAACGCTGTTGTAACGAGCGACACACACGCGTTTGCAAGAAGAATGAGGAATATAACCTTCGCCCTGTGAAGCTCATCGGGCGTAAACGTCCGTTTGAAGAATATATCCATGTTAAGGCACAACACCGCGCCTATTATCAGTGACAGCACGCCCAGTACCGCAAACATGGCAAAGAACATTCCGTTTATACGTTCCTCGCCTTCTTTATCTCCCTGCGCTCGGTATTTTGCGGTAAAACGAATCATCGAATTGCCGAGTCCCAAATCAAGAAGCGACAAGTATGCGACGACGGAAGACGCTATCGAATAAAGTCCGTATTCGGAATCCGAAAGGATTCTGAGCATAAACGGAGTAAAAATAATGCCTATAACAAAGTTAACCGCCATGTTCACATATGACAGGACGATTCCCTTTTCTCTCTGACCTTTACCCATTATCATCCCTCGATAAGTACAAAGTTAGACTAATAATACCATATTCATATTTATATTTCAATATAAATATTTTATAAATCACGTCTTGAATTGACATATTAAAATGTGGTACAATTCTATCAAATACAATATTAGAAAAAGGAGCTTTTATTATTATGATAAAGGTACTTGTATGGAATGAATTTATACACGAAAAAGCGTCCGACTGTGAGGCAAGCAGAATTTACCCCGACGGAATTCACAAGGCAATTGCCGAATTTCTCTCGAAAGAGGACGATATCGAGGTAAGAACCGCAACGCTTGACGACGAAAACTGCGGTATTACAAAGGAAATACTCGACGACACCGATGTTATCATCTGGTGGGGTCACTGCGGACACGACAAGGTTCCCGACGAAGTCGCCGAAATGGTACAGGAAGCCGTACTCAACGGCATGGGCGCGATTTTCCTTCACTCAGCGCATAAGTCAAAACCGTTTATGCGCCTTATGGGCACTTCGTGCTCTCTTATATGGAGAGAATCCAACGACATGGAGAGAGTTTGGGTCAGCGCACCGTATCACCCGATAGCAAGAGGAATCGACAGGTATTTCGAGCTTCCCGCAGACGAAACATACGGCGAGCCGTTCGGCATTCCTACCCCCGATGATATAGTATTCATGGGCTGGTACACGGGCGGAGAGGTTTTCCGTTCGGGCTGTACATGGACGAGAGGAAACGGCAGAGTTTTCTACTTCCAGCCTGGACATGAAACATATCCGACGTTTAAAAATCCCACGATTCAGACCGTTATCAAAAACGCCGTCCGCTGGTGCAAACCGCAGTACAGAACAACAAACTGCATGAACTGCCCCAATCCCCCTAAAGCGCACAATTGGGAGAAATAAAAAATATAATCGAATAGTACGGTGCTTTAAATAGTACGGTGCTTTAAAAAAAAGTCTAAATAAAAAAGAAATGTATATCGGGAATTCTCGCTGTTCTGAAATTCAGAAGTTTCGGCATACCCGATAAGGCAGCCATCATCAGAAAAAAAGTCTTAGTGACTTATATATTCAGTTTTCAAAGTACAAGTGAAGGGATTCCGTTTTCGTGTTTCGGAATTAATCCCTTCACTTGTTTTAACCGGGAGAGCGTTTTTTGGGTGGCGGTGTTTTCAAAATTTCTTAAAAATTTTTTCTGAACGCAAAAAAAAGCCGCCTGTTTTCCTCGTAACTGAGGTCAATAGACAGCCGGTGGAATATTCCGCATTTATTTGATATAATTAAACTAATTCTGATAAACAACATAGATTTTCTCGAACTCTACGTTTCGTTTGGTGTATTTGCCGCATTTTTATGCTATAATTTTTGCGAGGAGATGTTGTTTATGAACCAAGAAAAAATAGGGAGATTTATCGCCGAACTTCGAAAAGAAAAAAATATGACACAAAAGGAATTAGCCAACAAATTAAACGTAACCGACAGAGCTGTTTCTAAATGGGAAAACGGTCGCGGTCTTCCGGATGTTTCACTATTTGAAACCCTTTGCAAAGAATTAGATATAACCATAAACGAATTGCTGAAAGGAGAAAGAATAAAAGAAAATAACATAGAACATTTATCGTCAGAAACTATGATAAGCTATAACAAATATATTAAACGAAAAGAAAGACAAAAGATGTTTTTTTTACTGATCGTATTTGTAATTGTTTTATGTACTTTGCTGACAACGGCAATACTGTCTTTCAACAAAACTTTCTTTAAAACGGAATATACTTCTGATTTTGTCAGCGGCGTCAACATTCCGATTCCCAAATATTCTTATTACAGAGGAACAGGCGGAATGGATGCTTATACCGCAAAATTAAAAACATTAAAACAATCTGACGAAGTTAATATTTTAATTGATAGATATTTACAATCTTTGGAAACAGTAGAATATGACAACGAAATTTATTATTATGACAAAGAAAATGATTTCACAATATTGCAATATAAAATAAACAACGATGGTATATCGGCTTCCAAGTTTCTGTCATCAACGCTATCACCTCGTATAATTTTGTTGTTCTGTATATTCGCAACTTTGCGAATATACAGAGTAAAAAAATCCCGCAGGATTTTAGATTAGGGCAAAGTCCTTCAATCGGATTTCCATTGCCTGTTTTGACACTCCAAAGATTTCTGCCATTTTGCAGACATACGCGCTTTTTGTCTTGCACACGGGGCAGAGTGCATAGAAACAGCGTTTTATCTGACCGTTTGGCATAAGAATAGCCTTTGCAAGATAATTTGCCTGCCATTCTGTTGCGTCCTCGTCGGTATCGTTGTTATATAAAGCGGCGGCAAAGCCTGTCCCGCTGAATATCTGTTTGTGTATAATGTAATGTGCAAGCTCGTGAGCCAAGGTGAACCGAAGTCTGCCGTATGATTTTTCATCCTCAAGCAAAGCCGCTTCAATAAGCATAGTTCCACCCTCAACTCTCATCAGGGCATAGTCCATAATGTCCCGGTTGTAATAGGTCGTAATACCGCTATCGTAAATCATTCTGCCAAGTTCACGGGCATCATTGGTTAGATATTGGTATTCTATTCTTAAACCGAAAGTCTTTTCGATGATTGTTTCAATCGGCACTGCACGGGGACTG
>JALEQX010000005.1 GCA_022763825.1 Oscillospiraceae bacterium
CTTCTTATATTTAACCTGCCGTTTACATTTGCAAAGGGAATGATAGACACGCTTTTGTGTGCGCTTATTTATAAGCCGGTTTCTCCGCTTTTACACGGCAGAAAATAATAATTCGACAAAATGTTCGTTTTGGGTATTGACAATACTATGATACGAATGTATAATTTATATGCAAAATTTGATACGACCCTTATAAAGAGTGGCAGAGGGAACGGCCCTGTGAAGCCCGGCAACCTGCGTATGCAAGGTGCCAAGTCCGACGGTTATACCGAGAGATAAGGTTTTAACTCACGGTACGTATGCGCCGTGAGTTTTTTACTTTTTAAAAAATAACGGTAAGGGTTGAAAGGAGTTTAAGAAAAAAAATGGCAAAAAGACTTTTTACATCCGAGTCCGTTACTGAGGGACATCCGGATAAAATCTGTGACAGAATTTCGGACGCAATACTTGACGCTATGCTTGAGCAGGATCCGCAGTCGAGAGTCGCATGCGAGTCTACCGTAACTACAGGTATGGCTATGGTTATGGGTGAGATTACGACAAAAGCAGTTGTCGACATTCCCGCTATTGTAAGAAAGACGATATGCGATATCGGATTTGACAATATAGACGCGTGCTACGACGGAAATTCATGCGCGGTATTTACGACGATAGACAGGCAGTCGCCCGATATCGATATGGGCGTCAGCAAGTCGCTTGAATTAAAAGACGGCGAGGACGACGAATATAACTTAAACGGCGCGGGAGACCAGGGCATGATGTTCGGCTATGCGTGCGACGAAACTCCCGAGCTTATGCCGATGCCCATTTCACTCGCTCACAAGCTTGCAATGAAACTTGCCGAGGTTAGAAAGAACGGCGAGATTAAGTATTTAAGACCCGACGGAAAAACGCAGGTCACGGTTGAATATGACGGAGACAAGCCTGTCAGAGTCGATACTGTCGTTATTTCGACGCAGCACGATCCCTCGGCGGAACTTTCACAGATTAGAAAAGACATGATTGAGCATGTTGTAAAGCCTGTTATTCCCGCCGAACTTCTCGACGAGAATACGAAATATTTTGTAAACCCGACAGGCAGATTCGTAATAGGCGGACCGGCGGGCGACAGCGGACTTACCGGACGTAAAATAATCGTCGATACATACGGTGGTTACGCGGCTCACGGCGGCGGAGCATTCTCGGGCAAAGACCCGACGAAGGTTGACCGTTCGGCGGCATACGCTGCTCGTTACGTTGCTAAAAATATCGTAGCGGCGGGGCTTGCTAAAAAGTGCGAAATAGAGCTTGCATACGCTATCGGCGTTGCAAAGCCCGTTTCCGTAATGGTTAATACATACGGCACAGGCGCGGTTTCGGACGAAAAACTTGCCGACGCGGTAAACGAGGTATTCGACTTAAGACCTGCGGCTATTATAGACCATCTTGATTTAAGACGTCCTATATACAAACAGCTTGCCGCATACGGTCACATGGGCAGAACGGATATCGACGTTCCGTGGGAGCATACGGACAAAGTAGAAGCATTGAAGAATGCAGTAAAAGACTAAATAAAATAAACAGGACTGCCGGATTCTGAATTTCGAATCGGGCAGTCCCGCTTTTATTTAAATTTAATTATAAAATTCGTTCATCTTTTTAATTTCAAACGTATAAACTTTAAACCGTTTTTTCTGATAAGCGTCGACAAAATCGGCGTTTATTTTTACGTCCTTTTCACGGGTGCGAAGAGTCAGGTCTACGTTATTATAATGCAGTTCCTCTATCGTATCGACGGTCGCAAGCTCGATATACTGTTTCTTCGTTTCCTTATCGGTATGAATAAAAACGTTGAACACGGGTACGGCGGTATCTCCGACGAGGAGCTGTTCAAAACTTCCGCGGTCGGCGTTTTTTCTCTTCTTTGATTTTTTTATTTTATCTAAAAACGACATTTCAAGCCCTCTGATATTTCAATATATTTTAATATATATAAATATATCTATATTTTTTTATTATGTCAACATAATTTGAGTAAAAACACCGTTAAATCGCTATTTATTTTTTATTATTCTTGTGGTATACTAAACTAAATTAAAGAATAAAGCGAGGTTTTTATAATGGAAATAACTAAGAATTCAACTATCGGCGACGTACTTGACGCTGACCGCACTCTTGCTCCCTACTTCTTTGAAATGGGCATGCATTGTCTCGGATGCCCCTCCGCAAGAGGCGAAACGATTGAGGAAGCATGCGCTGTTCACGGCGTTGACGTTGACGAGCTTATCGCAAAACTTAACGCTCACGAAGCAAAGTAATGGAGTCTCTTACTCCGAGACTTAAAACGGTTGCCGGATTCGTACGAAATGGTCATAAACTGATTGACGTCGGTACGGATCACGGCTATATACCGGCATATCTTATTACTAAGGGCGTTATTCCGTGTGCCACAGCCTGTGACATCGGCAGGATGCCCTTGCTTAATGCTAAAAAGACTGCCGAAAAATACGGCATTGAGGATAAAATGAGGCTCACGCTGTCCGACGGATTGAAAAAAATCGATTCGACGGACGGCGATGATGTAGTTATCGCGGGAATGGGCGGAGAGCTTATCAGAGATATTCTCAAAGACTGCGAATGGATTAAAAATGAAAGAATACGTCTTATATTACAGCCCATGACTCACGCCGAGGATGTAAGGCGCTTTTTATACGAAAACGGATTCTATATTTTAGAGGAAAAGGGCGTAAAAGACGCGGGAAAATACTACTGCGTTATCGTCTCGGAATACGAACCCGGGCATAAAGCCGACGAATTCGACATAGTATTCGGTTTTTCGGACGGTTCGCAGGAGTACAGTCAAGTAAGATTAAAACAGAAAAAGAAGTTCTGCGACAAAATGAAGGGAGCGCAGATTTCGGGCGACAGGGAGAAATACGATTACTGTCGGTCGCTTTTGGAAGAATATGAGAAAAGAGGGTGAAATAATGACGGTCAGAGATATATACGAATACTTAAATTCCGTTGCTCAATTTAAAACTCAGGAAGACTGGGACAACAGCGGTATCATGGCGGGCGATTTTGACGACGAGGTTAAAAAAATCCTGTTTGCACTCGACTTTACGCCCGAGGTTGTTAAAGAAGCCGAAGAACTCGGCTGTACGCTGATAGTAAATCACCATCCCGCGTT
>JALEQX010000008.1 GCA_022763825.1 Oscillospiraceae bacterium
GGGGCGAACGTTCCGGTCATGAAGTCGTTCGTGATTATTGCTCTGAGCGCGAGCGTATAATCGTACGTTCTGCCGTCGCCCATAACGCCGACGGAGCGGTTGCCGGTAAGAACCGCGAAATACTGGCTCGCCTTTTCGCCGGAAGCTTCAAGCTCCTGTCTGAAAATGAGATCCGCGTCGCGCAGGATATCGAGCTTTTCGCGCGTAAGGTCGCCGATAACGCGGACTGCGAGTCCGGGACCGGGGAACGGCTGGCGGTCAACAAGATAATCGGGCAGACCGAGCTTTCTGCCGACGGCTCTTACCTCGTCCTTAAAGAGTCCTCTCAAAGGCTCGAGAAGCTCAAAACCGAGCTTTTTGGGAAGTCCCCCTACGTTATGATGGCTCTTGATCGTCGCTGCTTTTTTATTGCCCGACTCGATAACATCGGGGTAAATCGTACCCTGTGCGAGGAATTTTACGCCGTTGATCTTCTTTGCTTCCTCTGTAAATACGTCAATGAACAGCTTGCCGATAATCTTTCTTTTTCTCTCGGGAACCCTAATTCCCTTGAGCTTGGAAAGATATAATTCGGACGCATCGACCATTCGAAGATTGAGAGGCATGTCCTTGAACGCGGCGGCAACTTCGTCCGCTTCATTCTTTCTCATCATGCCGTGGTCGACAAATATGCACGTAAGCTGTGAGCCGATTGCTCTGGAAATAAGCGCGGCGGCAACGGAGGAATCGACTCCGCCCGAAAGGCCGAGAATAACTCTGTCGTTTCCGACTTTCTCTCTTATCTCGGCAACCTGACGCTCGATATAATCGTCCATCGTGTAGTCGCCGACGGCACCGCATATATTATAAAGGAAATTATGTATAAGTCTCGTTCCGTTTTCGGTATGCTCGACCTCGGGGTGGAACTGTACGCCGTACAGCTTCATATCGGGATTTTCGATTGCACCGCACGGACAGTTATCCGTTTTTGCGATAACCTTGAATCCCTTGGGGGGCTTCGATACATAATCCGTATGACTCATAAGCACGTTCTGCGTCGTTTTCATTCCCTCGAAAAGGACGGAGGAAGTTTTAAGTTTCGCCTTAGTCGGACCGTACTCGCTGACGTCGCACGACGAAACCTCGCCGCCGAGCATATAGCTCATAAGCTGGAAGCCGTAGCAGATTCCGAGAACGGGGATCCCCGATTTAAAAAGCCCGGGTTCGCATTTCGGCGACTCCTCGCCGTAAACGCTCAAGGGTCCTCCCGTCGTGATAATTCCTATGGGATTAAGTTCAAGCAATTTTTTCAGCGGAGTATCTCCCGGTTTTATAACGGAATAAACACCGCATTCTCTGACTCGTCTGGCAATAAGCTCTTTATACTGACCGCCGAAGTCGAGAACAATAACTGTCTGATTGTGTTGCATATATATTATACCTCTTTATATAATAATCAATTTTCGTATCTGCCGCAGCACTTTTTATATTTAAGTCCGCTTCCGCAGGGACAGGGGTCGTTTCTGCCGATCTTCTGACCTTTTTTAACAGGACGGGCTTTTTCGCTGCCGTCTGTCTGATTGGTCGAAGTAATCTTGACAGTCTGCTCACGCTTAACGTCCTCCTCGGAACGTACGATAGCGGTAAGGACGAACTGAACGGTTCCCTCGCGGATGCCGTCGGTCATTTCCTCGAACATGTCGTAGCTCTCCATTCTGAACGCAACAACAGGATCCTTCTGCGCATAAGCTCTCAAACCTATGCTCTGCTTTAACTGCTCCATAGCGTCGATATGGTTCATCCAGCGGATGTCGACGTTTTCTATAAGAGCCTTATGTTCAAGCTCCTTCATAACATCCGCGCCGTAAAGCTCAGTCTGCTTTTCAAGCTTTGAATTTGCAATATTGAGCATCTGTTCAAGAATCTTATCGTGGTCGTCCTCGCTCTCGAGTTTCTCATCGCCGAAGAGCCACGCGTATTTACTCGTAAGTCCCGCGATATTCCAGTCGTTGGAATGATTCGTCTTGGGACAGTAGAAATCAACAGCCTCGGTTATAGAATCCTTAATCATCTTTCTGATCGTCTGGTCAAGGTCAACGCCGTCGAGAACCTGATTTCTCTGCGCGTAAATAAGTTCTCTCTGCTTATTCATAACGTCGTCGTACTGAAGAACATTCTTACGTATTGCAAAGTTATTGCCCTCAACCTTTTTCTGCGCATTCTCAATCTGACTTGTAAATACTTTGTTTTCAATAGGCATATCGCCCGCCTCACCGAAACGGTCGAGAATGTTATAGAATCTGTCGCCTGCGAAAAGACGGATAACGTCGTCCTCGGCAGAGAGGAAGAAACGGCTTGTACCGGGGTCGCCCTGACGTCCGGCACGTCCTCTTAACTGGTTATCGATACGTCTTGACTCGTGTCTTGCGGTACCGATTATATAAAGACCGCCGAGCTCGCGTACCTTGTCGGCTTCCTCTTTTAATTCGGATTTATATTTCGCTTCAAGCTCTGAAAATATCTTTCTGGCGTTGAGAATATCCTCGTTGTCGGTCTCCGCAAAGCCTGTTGCCTCTGCGATAAGCTCCTCAGTCATGCCCTCCATTTTACGCATTTCGGCTTTCGCCATATATTCCGCGTTACCGCCTAAGATAATATCGGTGCCTCGTCCCGCCATGTTCGTAGCGATTGTAACGGCTCCGAGTTTACCGGCCTGAGCGATAATTTCGGCTTCTTTTTCATGATATTTCGCGTTTAAAACGTTATGCTTTACTCCGCTCTTTTTAAGAATTGCGGAGAGAAGCTCCGATTTTTCAATGTTAACGGTACCGACAAGCACGGGCTGTCCTTTTTCGTGAAGCTCTTTAATAAGGTCTATTATCGCCGCGAATTTTGCCTTTTCCGTCTTATAAAGAACGTCGGGAAGATCCTTTCTTATCATCGGTTTATTGGTCGGAACGGCGATAACGTCAAGACTGTAAATCTCCTGAAACTCGTCGCTCTCGGTCATAGCCGTACCGGTCATACCGGAGAGTTTGTCATAAAGTCTGAAATAATTCTGGAACGTAATAGTGGCAAGAGTCTTTGACTCAGAACGGACGTTAACGCCCTCTTTTGCTTCGATAGCCTGATGAAGTCCCTCGTTATAGCGTCTGCCGAGCATGATACGTCCGGTAAATTCGTCGACAATAAGAACCTGTCCGTCCTTAACGACGTAATCAACGTCTCTCTGCATGACTCCGCGCGCTTTAAGAGCCTGATTTATATGATGCTGAAGCGTAAGGTTATCCGCGTCCATAAGGTTTTCGAGGTTGAAATGCGCCTCAGCCTTTGCTATACCGCGTTTTGTAAGAGTCGCGGTCTTCGCCTTTTCGTCAACGATATAATCGCAGTCGGCGCCGGCAACGTCGTCGATTTCCTTTTTGGAATCCATCTCGGTAATTTTCTTAACGGTAAGCCCCTTTACGAAGTCGTCGGCAAGTTTATACAATTCGCTCGACTTATCGCCTCTGCCCGAAATAATAAGGGGAGTACGTGCCTCATCGATAAGAATCGAGTCAACCTCGTCGACGATTGCGAACGAGTGACCTCTCTGAACTCTGTATTCTTTATAGGGAACCATGTTATCACGAAGATAGTCAAATCCCATCTCGTTGTTTGTTCCGTAAGTAATGTCTGCGTTGTACGCGTCCTGCTTAGCCTTGTTATCCTGTCCGTGCGCGACAAGTCCGACGGTAAGTCCCATAAAACGGAAAACCTTGCCCATCCACTCGGAATCTCTGCGGGCAAGATAATCGTTTACGGTTACGATATGAACGCCCTTGCCGGCAAGAGCGTTAAGATAAGCGGGAAGCGTTGCGACGAGCGTTTTGCCCTCGCCTGTTTTCATCTCGGCGATTCTGCCCTGGTGAAGAACGATACCTCCGAGTATCTGCACGGGAAAGTGCTTCATGTTAAGAACTCTCCATGAAGCCTCACGGCATGCGGCAAAAGCCTCGGGCAAAATATCATCAAGGCTCTCACCGTTTGCGAGTCTCTCTTTAAATTCGGGAGTTTTAGCCTGTAATTCGGCGTCGGTAAGGGCGGAATATTCCTCCTCGAGCGCAAGAACTTTTTTCTGAATCGGGACGATTCTTTTTAATTCCTTCTGTGAATAGTCACCGAATATTTTAGTTAATAAAGACAATGCGTTTTCATCCTTTCAAGACATAAATATTTTGGTATGTAAAAGCGTTTATTTTACTTTATTATTTTCTTTATATTCCTTACAGATATCGTTAAGCGGGCATATACCGCACTTGGGATTTCTCGCAGAACATATTTCCCTGCCGAAGAGCACGCATCTGTGACAGAAATCATTGCTTTCCTCCGGCGGAAGCAGAGGTCTCGTCTCCTTTTCGACCTTAAACGGGTCGCGTGTCGAAACAAGTCCCAGTCTGTTCGATATTCTTATATAATGGGTGTCGGCTACGACGGCGCCGGGCATTTTATAGACGTCGCCGGCTATCAGGTTTGCCGTCTTTCGTCCGACTCCGGGCAAACGGGTAAGTTCCTCGACCGAATCGGGAATAACTCCGCCGTACTCGTTTAAAATCATCTGAGCCATGCCGATAATATCCCTCGCTTTCTGACGGAAAAATCCGCATGAGCGTATAATATTCTCAACATCCGTTACGTCCGCCGAAGCATAATCCTCGAGCGTTTTATATTTTGAAAACAATTCGGGCGTTATGAGATTTACCCTCGCGTCCGTGCACTGCGCCGACAGCCGTACGCTGATAAGCAGTTCAAACGGGTTGTCCGCGTTGAGCGAGCATACCGCGCCGGGATATCTGTTCTTAAGGCGTAAAACAGCCTCGTGCGCCGTTTGTTTTTTCGTCATGGAATTCACTCCCGGGCGGATTTATGTTTTTTTAATATCATCGGGGTGTGTTTCGAGTTTTGCCGAAATTCTCAGCACGCTTCTCGCGTCTGCGGGGGAAACCCTGCCGTCGGAATTTATATCGGCGACAGCCTCGCCGGGACGGGTCAGATTCTCAATCTTCGCCGCATGGCGGAGAATTGCACGCGCATCCGTTCCGGTTATTCTGCCGTCGAAATTGATATCCCCGAGATATTTTTTGTAAACGTTGTGTTCAAACACCGCGGTAAACTGTCCGTGCTTTATCGTAACGCGGTAAGCGCCGGGCTCGTTTATATCGATATCCGACGAAATATCGAATTCGTCCGTCTGCGAACGAACCGACGAATTATAGGTTATATAAACTTTAACCTCGGAAAAATCCGGGACATCGCCGATAAAGGAATACGAATCCTCGGGCGGGACGATATCCATACTCTGTTCCTCGCTCGGGATAACCGTGAAATCAAACGCCGCGTATTTGCCGTCGAAATAGAGTTTAGCAACGGCTGTGCCGGGAACGGACGTATCGTACTCCGCAGTAAAATCGGACGTTTCGATAACATTTCCGTTGTCGTACTCGGCGACAAGGGTTATATTCGATAAATCAAGTTTGCCGTACTGGTACGCCGAAAGGTTTGACGGCATCGATTTGATTTTAAGAGATTTAAGACTCTTGCTCTCGACCGTTATCGGAAACGACGCGGTAATGTCGTTATATTTATACTTTACCGTAACCGTGTAACGTCCCGGCTTTGCGGGTGAGAACGTATCGACTCCCGAAACCTCGTAATCCGTAACCTCGGCGTCGGGTCTGCCGTCCGAATACTTTGCCGTAACCTTTAGCCCGCCGAGCGAAACAGTCTCGCCCTCAAGATACTCGGTCTTTGTCGGAAGCGACGATATTTCGATTGAAGACACGGGAATGCGCGTTACGGTGATATCGAACGACGCACTCATACCGCCGTAGGTTATTACGACCGTCTTTTTACCGGGCTTGGTAAGCGGCGGAACGCTCATAACATATCCGTCGGCGTCCTTTTCGCTCCCGTCGTCATAAACGGCTTTGACCGAAAGACCGGAAGCGTCAAACGTCTCCTCCGAGTCGATATATGTAAGCTTATCGGGAAGCGACGCTATTTTTATTGATTTAAGTCCCTTTATCGGTTCGGGATCGGTCAGCTTTTTAAGACCCGAGGACAAATCTATCCAGCACGGTATCGAGTCGTATACGATATGACCGAATCCGTTTTTTTTCTCGCTCACGCTCACGCATGCACCGCGTCTGACAACCGCGGTCTGCTCGCTTTTAACATCGGGTTCGGAGTATGCCGTCAGTCCGTCATGCGCCGTGACGAGATAAACGTCGTCAAGAGCGAAAACGCACAAAGGCATGCACATAAATGCCGTAATAACGGATAATAAAACAGCCGTAACTTTTTTTATCATACGTTTTTCCTCCCGAATGAAACATATCGAGCGCAGGGCGTTCAATTTGTATTATAATATTTTTTATAACGCATGTCAAATATATATTGTTATTATTTTATTAAATTATTGCTATTACTTGAAATACTTGTTTCGTTGTGATAATATTATTTAAAATAGACATAAAATCTCTTAAACAGGAGGTAACGAATGGATAAATTTAACCCGACGATTATCATTCCCGGTATAGGTCAGTCGAAAGTCGACATGATCGATTCAAAGGGAAATAAAATAAAAAGCGCGTGGCCGTTTGACATAGACATGAAGTCTGCGCTCGACGATCTGAAAGGCTCGATTATGAAAATGATGCTTTTCAGAAAGGACGCGGGCTTTTCCGATAAGGTCGCGAAAATCGTACGCTCGATAACGTTTCCCCTCTCGTGCAAAAGCGACGGAAGCTCATTGAATCCGCTTAGAACCGTAACATACGAAAAAAGCGTAAAAGAGTGTACGGACGACGAAAAAAGATTCATATACAAAATGATTCCCATGGAGGCTCTGGGCGAAAAAATCGGCGAGGAAAACCTCTTTTTCTTTGCCTACAACCCGTTCGGCGACGTTTACCCGACTGCCGAAAAGCTTAATGAATTCATAGAATTCGTTAAAGAGAAAACGCAGAGCGAAAAGGTCGATATAATCGCCGTAAGCCTCGGCGGAGCCGTGCTGAAAGCGTATCTTGATATGTACGCAGACAAAAAAAACATTTCGTCGATAGTCTGCGTATGCTCCGCTCTCGACGGAACGAAATGCGCGGGCGACATATTCACCGGCAATCTCGACCTTGACGACCCGGTAAAGTATCTTTCATACGCCGGCGACAAGGCTTCGCAGATCGCTCCGATGGTCAATATGATTCCCAAGGACGTAGTCGATCTTACGCTGACTAAATCAATCGACACGGCGAAAAACGACCTGCTTTACAACTGCACGATGATGTGGGCGTGCGTTCCCGTTTCCGATTTTGCCGAGGCTTCCGACAAGCATTTAAAGAACGCAGACCCCGTATTAAAAGAGAAAGTAACGCGTTTTTACAATTACTCGCTCACTTTCCCCGGAAAGATAAGAGAACTCGCAAAGGACGGCGTAAGATTCTGCATAGTAAGCGGATACGGAAAACAGTTCCTGCCGATTTTTGAATCGAAAAACGAGGATTCGGACTCCGTTATCAACGTTTCATCATCGTCGCTCGGCGCACAATCTTCCGACGGCAATATCGATGTTTCAACATGTGTTCTGCCCGAAAACACTTGGTTCTTTAAAAATCAGGGACACAGCGCAATAGCATATAACGATGTCGTGCTCTCGCTTGCCGAAAAATTCATAACGGGCGAAATCGAAAACGTTCACTCGTCCGAAAGCTATCCGCAGTTCAATACGGCGAGAAATATTAAGAAGCTCAAATACGAACTTGTCCCGAAAGCGGAAAAGACGATAAACGACGAGACGGTTTCTCCCGAAATCAAGGATAAATTAAAAGAACTCAATGAAAAATACAGCGTTCTTCTCAAAACTACGGTAACAGAAAACGCGCAGAACGTAACAGAGCTTGAAAACGAATACAAAGCGGTATTTGATTCAATAAAAAATAAAGGGTAATAAATTCGGAGGCATGCATATATGGAAAATCAATATGCCGTAAAAGTCAGGAATCTGAATAAGTCCTACAACAAGCACGCCGTAATATTAAACGACTTGTCGTTCGATATTCCGGCGGGCAAGATAGTAGGTCTGCTCGGTCCGAACGGATGCGGTAAGACAACGCTTCTCAAAATTCTCGCGGGCGTTATACACGACTACGACGGCAAGGTCGCAGTAAACGGTTATGCGCCCGGTCCCGAGTCGAAAGCCACTACGGCTTTTCTGCCCGACACTACGTATCTTGAGGAGTATTTCAGAACGATTGACGCGATAAATTATTTCGACGACTTTTTCAGCGATTTCGACAAGGTAAAAGCTCTCGATTTTGCGCAGAGATTTAATTTAAGACTCAATCAGAAAATCAAAACCATGTCAAAGGGCATGCAGGAAAAGGTTCAGCTTCTGCTTGTTATGTCGAGAGCGGCGGAGCTTTATCTGCTCGACGAACCTTTAGGAGGCGTCGACCCCGCGGCGAGACGAATGATTCTCGACATTATAATGAAAAACTACGCGGAGAAATCGACGCTGATAATCTCCACGCACCTTGTAAACGATCTTGAAAACTGCTTCGACCACGTTCTGATGCTCGGCGGAGGCAGAGTTCTCGTAAACACGGGCATTGAGAATATTCAGAAGAGCGGAAAGAGCGTAGAGGAAGTATTCAGGGAGGTAATCGGCGATGCTTGGTAAGCTTATAAAACACGACTTTATCTCCGGCGCAAGGAGAATGGGAACTATCTATCTTATCGCCGCGATAGCCGCCATTGCGATGATTATAACTTCGTTTTTCCAAAGCGGAACCATTCTTAAATATCTTACCTTGAGCGTAGTCGTTCTCGTCGCGTTTGCGGCGGTCGTCGTAACGTTCGTATCGATTGTTTTCGGCGCAAACAAGAGTTTGTTCGGCAGGCAGGGATACCTCTCGCAGACTCTGCCCGTCCGCTCAAGTTCTCTCATATTCTCAAAATGGTTTGTAAGCAGCGTATGGGTTATGATAAGCTATCTTCTCGTAATTCTCGCGGCGTTCGGAGTTCTCTCATACGCGGCGGAAAACGGAAGCGGTGACGACGCGTACGGAATATTTGAAATGGTAAAAAACGCATTCGAAATGCTCGGACTTACGTCAAAGGCTTTTTATTACAAGCTTACATTCGAATGTATCAAAGGTCTTATAAACACGCTGATTTTCGTCATGTGCATTTTATTCTCAATGACGATAGGAAATATGAGACACTTTGACAGATTCGGCATGCTCGGCATTGTTTTCTACGTCGTCGCATTCGTCGGAATCAGTCAGGGCATAGCGGCGGGTTTACAGCATCTGTGCGACATTTCTCTCGTTATTCCGTTCGAGGGAGACATGCATTTCATGATAAATCCCGACATCTTAGAGCTGGACAAGCAGTATATACAGGGCTACTACACATGTCAGTTTACGGGTCTTTATTTCAGAATGTTACTGGCGGTACCCATGTTCCTGCTTACCGTTCTTCTCAATGAAAAGAAAATAAATCTTAAATAAAATAAAAACGACCGGCGGTGATACCATGAGCATTATCGACATATCGAGAGACATTGCGCGCTGCTCGGTTTATCCGGGCGACCCCGAAACGCATATTGAGGCTGTCAGCCGTATATCGGACGGCGCGGGGTGCAATCTTGCAAAAATCAGCATGGGACTTCATAACGGCACACACGCGGACGCTCCGCTTCACTTCGTAGAGAACGGCGATTCGATTGATAAGGTCGACCTTGACAGATTCTTCGGCGAGTGCGCCGTAATCGAAGTCGAACCGGGACCGATAACGGGTGAATACGTTGAGGAGCATTTTCCGAACGAGGAGCGAATACTCGTCAAAAGCATGGGCAGAGCGTGGTTTCTCGAAAGCGCGGCGACGGAGCTTGCGTTAAGAGGGATAAAGCTCATAGGAACCGACGCGTTGTCGGTCGGAACAAAGGGAGATCAGGTCGCGCCTCACAGAGCGTTCCTGACTCAGAATATCGGAATTCTTGAAAGCTTAAAGCTCGACGGCGTAAAGCCGGGCAGATACTTTCTTTCTGCTCTGCCTCTTAAGATAGGAGCGGTCGAAGCCTCCCCGGTAAGGGCGGTTCTCATCGACAGCTACATTTTCTGGGGCGGAAGCAATAACACATAAAAACAGCGAGGTTCATTTTAATTATGAAAAAAAATACTTTAAGAATTATATCATTATTTATCGCACTTACAATGTGCATATTATCGTTTGCATCATGTTCGTCAAAGGATAATGACGTAACAAACGCGGATTCTCAGATAAACAAGCAGGACAGCGGACAGAAGGATGAAACGCCCGTTTTAACGGCTAAAAATCCTCTTACCGGCGAGAGCGGTTACGACGAACATCTCCTTGACGAGAGACCAGTCGCGGTAATGGTTGAGAACACGCCCTCCGCACGTCCGCAGTGGGGTTTGTGCTCTCCCGATATCATCGTCGAGACCGAAGTTGAGGGCGGTATTACGAGAATGATGTGGCTCTATGCAAACGAGGACAGAGTCGCCGATAAGGTCGGCCCCGTCAGAAGCGCGAGAAACGCGTATGTAGAGCTTGCGGGCGGACTCGACGCGGTATTTTTCCACATAGGAGCAAGCGACCTTGCATACAAAATTTTAAGAAAAGGAGTCGTTGACGACATTGACGGCATGGCGGTTAATTTTTATTCACGCGACAAGTCGAGAAACGTAGCCGTCGAACATACCGCATACACTACAAAAACCGCCGTTGCGAAAGCTATTGAGGAACATATTTCGAATATGAAGCTCGGCGATTCCTATAAAAATCCCCTATCATTCGTTGAGTCGGGCGCGACGGCTTCGGGCAGTGCATGTTCGAGCATTAAGGCAGTATTCTCGGACGATTACAGACATACATTCGAATATAATTCATCCGATTCTCTTTATTACAATTGGATGAATTCCAAAGAAATGACCGACGAAAACGGAAAGCAGATGGCTGTTAAGAACGTTATTGTTCTCTATGCGGACATGGTTGACCTCGGCGACGAAAAGGGTCATGTAGACGTAGACCTTTCATCCGGAGACGGTTATTACGCGTCCGAGGGCAAGGTTATAAGCGTTAAATGGTCTAAGGGCAATTTATCGGACAAGCTCAAAATAACCGACGAAAACGGGAACGATATAAGCCTCAACACGGGCAAATCGTGGATAGGTTTTGTAAGAAGTTCAAATTCTTCAAAAACCGTAATCAGCGAATAAGGGGCGCATTAATATGAAAAGAATCGCAAGCTTTGAAGTCGACCATACGAAATTGGAGCGCGGTATGTATACCTCGCGCATCGACGGCGACGTAACTACATACGACATAAGAATGAGGAAACCCAATTCGGAGCCCGTCATGGACAACGCCTCGATTCATACGATTGAGCATTTATTCGCGACTTTCGTAAGAAATTCGGAATTTTCAAACGAGATAATTTATTTCGGCCCCATGGGATGCAGAACGGGATTCTATTTCCTTGTAAGAAACGTATCCCCCGCCGACGCGGTAAAGCTCACGAAGAACGCGTTTAAATTCATAGCGGACTTTGACGGCGAAATTCCCGGCGTCTCCGCGGCGGAGTGCGGAAATTATAAAGACCATTCCCTTGCGGGAGCTAAAGACGAAGCCGAAAAATTCCTCCCCGTTATCGAAAACTGGGACGAAACAAAATTAAAATATTAAAAATTATAGAAACGCGGTTGTTTACACACCGCGTCCGGCTGTCGATAAAGCACCTGAACCACGCCTTAAAGACACGTTATGTTTTGTTATCATATCAACAGAAAAATTTATTGATTAATTGCAAACATATTTTTGATTTTTAATAAAACGCCCCGAAACCTGATGATTTCGGGGCGTTTACGTTTTTCGTTTTTTCCTCGCTGCGGTACTTTTGTACAGCGACGCTCGGAAGAAAACGAAATTCAGTCACATTCTCGACAGTCTCACAGCTTATCGAAAACTACTTTTTCGACAAGCTGACGCGTTGTTTACACACCGCGTTTTCTCGTTTTTTGAACATTTTACATCGAAAGACTCGGAATAAAGATTCAATCAAAAGCCATACTTTTTATGAAGAATACAACGCTTTGTGACAATAATTCACATTATACGAATTATTCTTCCCATCGGGATTATTAAATACCGTACTAAACGTTTACATCTTTTGTGCAATGCAACAAATATTTAATTTTTTCGTATAAATTCTGAAAAAAACCTTTAAATTTATATCAATCGGTGATATAATGCTTAAGGTTATGATTCTATATATAGTATTCGAATATACGTATATCGATATTCGATACATCATTCGGCGTTTTACGCGCCGACGTTTTAATTATTGCTAAGGAAGTGCCGTTGTGGAAAAATTTGTAATTGACGGTGGATACGAACTTCAGGGCGAGCTTGAGATCAGCGGAGCTAAAAACGCCGCTGTTGCCATACTCCCGGCTACAATTCTTGCCGAGGACATTTGCAGAGTTGAAAATATACCCGACATTCGCGACGTTCAGGTCATGGTTAAGATATTAAGAGACATGGGCGCGACAGTCAGATATATCAATACAAACACCCTTGAAATCGACACCAGATATATTAATTCATATATTATACCCTATGAGATGACGAAACATTCGAGATCGTCATATTACCTTCTCGGCGCCCTGCTCGGCAGATACAACCACGCTAAGGTTGCAATGCCCGGCGGATGCAATTTCGGCGGAGTCAGACCCATAGATTTTCATCTCAAAGGATTTGCCAGACTCGGAGCCGAGATATCAAACGACAACGGAATGGTTGACGCTAAGGCTCAATCGCTGACAGGTTCGACAATTTACTTTGACAAAGTCTCCGTCGGAGCTACCATAAACTTAATGCTTGCCTCGGTTAAGGCGAGAGGACTCACGATACTTGAAAACGCGGCGAAGGAGCCTCACATCGTAGACCTCGCAAACTTCTTAAATCTCATGGGTGCGCAGGTCACGGGCGCAGGCACTGACGTTATCAAGATAAGAGGCGTTGAGAAACTTCACGGATGTTCATATTCGATAATTCCCGACCAGATAGAGGCGGGTACGTATATGGTTGCCGTCGCGGCGGCAAGAGGCAATGTCCTTATTAAAAATGTTATTCCTAAGCATCTTGAATCTATCACAACAAAATTAAGAGAATGCGGAGTTACAGTAGCGGAATATGAGGATTCCGTCAGAGTCATAAGCAACCGCCGTTATGACGCATGCAAGGTCACGGCGACGCCCCACCCCGGTTTTCCGACCGATATGCAGCCGCAGATGACTACGTTCCTCTCTATATGCAACGGTACGAGCATCGTTACCGACAGCGTTTGGGACAACAGATTCAGATACGTCGACCAGCTTATCAGAATGGGCGCGTCTATTCAGATAGAGGGTAAGGCGGCTATTATAACAGGCGTTGAAAAACTTCAGGCGGCGCCGATTAAGGCTGACGATTTAAGAGCCGGCGCGGCAATGCTCATAGCAGGAATGTGCGCTCACGGCACTACTCAGATTGAAGAAATCATTCATATCGAGAGAGGTTATGAAAACGTTGTTGAAAAACTGCGCGGTATAGGCGCTCATATCAGCAAGGTTAATTTTCCTGACGACGCAGGCGAAACTATCGTCAGCAACGCAGGATAAATACAGAAAAGACGGGGGGACTGTCGCTTAATGCGGCAGCCCTTTTTAAGTGGAGAGAGAATAATGGCGCAATTTTGTACGCTGTGTTCATCAAGCAGCGGTAATTCATCATATATAGGCTATTCGGGCGGAGGAATACTGGTCGATGCCGGATTAAATGCAAAACAGCTCTGTCTCGCAATGGACAGAACAGGCGTTGACCCGAATTCGATAAAGGCTATTTTTATAACGCACGAGCACACCGACCATATCAGCGCATTACGCGTTTTCGCTTCGAAATTTTCCGTCCCGGTCTACGCGACGGAAGGTACGCTTAACGCGCTTATAAAAATAGGATGCGTCAACGGCAAATTCAAAGCCGATGTAATAGACGAAAACGGCATAGACATAAACGGCATGTATGTAAAACCGTTCAAAACCTCGCACGACTCCGCGCAGAGCTGCGGTTATACGGTAGATATGCCGTACGGTCACAAACTCGCCGTCGCGACGGACACGGGCTATGTGACGGATGAAATGAAATCATCGCTCGTCGGATGCGACCTTGTTTTACTCGAATCAAATCATGATTTGAATATGCTGAAAACAGGTCCGTATCCGTATTATTTAAAACAGAGAATTTTATCAAAAAAAGGCCATCTGTCAAACGACGACTGCGCAGAATTTGCAAAATATTTAGTACATAACGGAACAAAAAGAATTGTTCTCGGGCATTTAAGCAGGGAGAATAACGACCCTGTTCTTGCTTTCGAAACGACGAACAACGCGCTCGGAGCGGCGGGACTTCTCGAAAACGAGGATTATCAGTTATACGCAGCTCCCGCATCAAATTCCGAAAGGATGTTTAAACTTTAATGCAGTCCGTAAAAATAACAGCAGTCGGCAAACTGAAAGATAAATTCTATTCCGACGCGTCAGAAGAATATTTAAAAAGGCTCAAAGCATACTGCAAGTGCGAGATAATCGAAATTCCGCAGACCGTTCTCCCCGACTCCCCCGCCGAGGGCGAAATAAATTCCGCGCTCGAAAAAGAGGGCGAGCAGATTTTAAAAAAAATACCGTCCTCCTCGCTTGTTATCGCAATGTGCATTGAGGGAAAACAGTATTCGTCCGAAAAACTCGCAAAACTCATATCCGACGCGGGCGTTAACGGAAAAAGTTCGCTTGTATTTATAATAGGCGGTTCGTTCGGACTGAGCGAAAAAGTAAAAAAAAGAGCCGACATCCGTATGTCGATGTCGGAAATGACGTTCCCGCACAGATTGGCGCGGGTTATGCTTTTGGAGCAGATATACAGAGCGTATTCGATTAATGCCGGAACAAAATATCACAAATAAACAGGGAATGTTAAAAACGTCCGAACCGCAAAAAAACTATTGTAACAATAAAATAGGTTTACTTTTTGCTATGAACACGCTCACCCTCAAAGTACCTTTGTACGCCGTCGGGCAAGCCTCAACCGCCGTTCGGGACGGCGATTTCGGTTCGGTTGATTCATTCCGAACATTTTTTTTCTATCCCCTCAAAATATGGATGTCAAAAACGCCCCGAACGATAAATTAATAATTCATCAGCCCCCCGTAACCCGCGGGAGGCTGAAATTTTTATAAACAAATCAAAAAAACGTTCGTCAGCCGCTGTTTTCCGTCCTCTGAAAGTGGAACATATACTGCTGGGCTATACCTGAATATCCGTTAACGCATTCCGGCAACCCGTCGGGGTAGAACTGTTCCTCAATACGCTTTATATGTCTGTCGACGGGGAAAGAATCTATAAATCCGAGCCCGTACAACATGGCGCAGTCCGCCACCTTTTTGCCGACGCCCTTTATCGTCATAAGCTCATTTCTCGCGGAATCCATATCGAGCGTTTTTATTTTTTCAAAATCAATCCTACCCTCTGCGACGGCGCGCGACGCGTCCATGATAAATTCATTGCGGTACCCCGCACGCAGTACGTCGAGAGCCGAAATATCGAGCGACGCAATTTTCTCCGCCGACGGGAAAGAATACATATTATTTATTTTTTCTCCGAAATTTACGCACAGTTTTTCAATAATTGACTTGATTCTGGGAATGTTATTGCAGGAGGATATAATAAACGAGCAGAGAGCCTCCCACGGTTCCTGATTTAAAATTCTGATAACTCCGTAATGCTTCGCGGTCTTTTTGAGCAGAGAATCTGATTCGAAACTTTTTAAAATCGCGGTATAATCTCTGCCGAAATCGAAATAATCATAAAAAACGCCGTAAAACTCATTCTCCGTTATTGAATGAAAAAGAAGCCCGCCGTCGGTTTCCTCAATCTCGGTTTCGATTCCTCTCACGGCTCCTCGCCATACGCCGTTTTCGTTTTTAACCCATCTGAAAGCCTGTCCGCAGTCGAGCGTTATATCTAAATTCACACCGTCCGAAGTCTTTATAAAAACGCCGTTGTTCAAAACCCTTGTTTCAACATTTTTCACTTTCCGTCACCCCGCAGTGTCAATAGAAAAATTAGACAAATTTAAGCCGTTATTTTTGTTGTAATTATACTCCTAAATGTATAATTCGTAAAGCATGTAAAACATTTTGTATACAAATTTTTTCTCGAAAAAAGTTTTGAACATACCTCAATTCCGTTGAAAACCCCTGTTTTACCCCGTATTTTATGTACTTTTGAACATTTTGAACATACTTTTGAACGGTTTTGAACCTTTGAACATTTATACTGTCAGTATAATCAACCGTCCGTTTGTTCGATAATTTTTAAGTAAAAAGAGTCATTTTTTCTGTTTTACACAAAAATATATAACGATAATCTACATATTTGTCCGTACAAATAAAATTTAAAATCCGGGGGAATTTTTTCATGATAAAAGGAGTCAACAAACAGGTCGTCGAGGTCGTCGACACGGGAAGCGATTACTTCGAAAGGGCGTTGTTTTTCGTCGACCCGAAATACTACGGAATCAGCGAAAGCAAGTTAAAAGAAAAAGCCGGACTCATTGCAAACAGTGCCGGAAAACCTCCCGAGAATAAAAGAATCAGACGAAACGGGCGAATAAAAAAAGCGGTCTGCCTTTTTGCGGCGGCCGCTGCGGGCAGTCTTGCGACCGTCCTGATAAATTTTATTATCTGATTGAATCAAAAAACGACGTAAGAATAGATTTACATTCGTTCTCCATAAAACCCGCGGTAATCTCGGGTTTGTGATTAAAACCGTATCTGTTCAAGTCAACCGCGGAGTCAAACGACCCCGCCTTATAGTCGTATGCGCCGAACACAACGCGCTTCAACCTCGCGTTAATACACGCGCCCGCGCACATCGGACACGGCTCCAACGTAACGTATAAAACGCAGTCGTCGAGTCTCCACCGTCCGAGTTTTTCACACGCCGAATTTATCGCCTCGATTTCCGCATGCGAGAGCGCGTTTTTTAATTTTTCGCGTCTGTTCCTGCCCGTAGAGACAATTTCCCCGTTCAGTGCGATTACCGCGCCGACCGGAACCTCGCCGTCCGAATATGCCTCTTTTGCAAGGCGCAGAGCCTCGTTCATAAGTTCTCTGTCCGTCATATCATTTACCTACGCAGAATTTTGAAAATACTTCGTCGACGACGGTTTCCGTTGCCTTTTTACCCGTAAGCTCATTAAGTGCGTCAATCGCGGAGTCCACTCCCACGTTCACCGCGTCGAGAGTCATTCCGAATTTTAACGCCTCTATAGCTTCGTCAACGCACGATTTTGCCCTGACGCAGCAGTTCCGCTGACGTTCGGTCGTGAGCATTACGGCGGATGAATCGAGAGTATCGAGCGACAGCATTTTTTCGACCGCGTTTTTTAATTCATCAAGACCGTTACCTGACGAAGCCGACATCTCAACAACAACCGGAATATGTTTTTCTATTTCTTTTTTATCGATACAAACGCCGATATCCGTTTTATTTATAACGGCGACGGCGCGTTTTTCACGGCATTTTTTTAATAAATCAATGTCCTCATCCGACAGCGGAATACTCGCGTCAAATACGGCTATTATAAGCCCGGCGCGGTCTATTCTCTGTCTTGCAATCGACACGCCGATATTCTCTATCTCGTCGGAGCTGACTCTTAATCCCGCGGTATCCTGAAGCCGTAAAACCGCACTTCCGAGTCTGACCGTCTCCTCGATAACGTCGCGCGTAGTACCTGCAATATCTGTAACAATCGAGCGGTCGTAGCCCGTGAGCAGATTCATAAGCGTAGACTTGCCGACGTTCGGATGCCCGCATATAACCGTGCTTATACCCTCGGTTATCGCATGCCCCGCATCAAATGAGGAGATCAGTTCATCGAGTTCATTCGATATATTTTCAAGCGATTCCGAAAGTGAATCCGTGTGAACCTCGGGGATATCCTCGTCGGGATAATCAGTCCACACTGCCATTCCCGCACCGAGGTGCGTAAGAGTTTTGCATACGGAATCTATACGCCTGCTCAGCGCTCCGTCAAGAGTCGTAACGGCGGCGTTTAAAGCGTCCTTACCCTTTGCGGATATAATATTCATAACGCCCTCGGCCTCGGTAAGGTCGATTCTGCCGTTTAAAAAGGCGCGTTTCGTAAATTCGCCCGCCCCGGCGGGAATCGCCCCCGCAGATAAAACGGCTCTTAGAACGCTGTTTGTTACATACAGTCCGCCGTGGCACGAAAGCTCAACAACGTCCTCGCCCGTATAGCTTTTAGGTGCTCTGAAAACCGTCGCGATACATTCATCGATAAGATTTTCACCGTTGTATACGTGACCGAAAGAAGCCGTATATCCTTTTAATTGGGATAACTTCTTAGACGAAACCGACTTAAAAACGCAGTCCGCGATTTTAAAAGCGTCCTCGCCCGATATTCTTATAATTCCGATACCGCCGGGCGCGTTCGGAGTCGCTATTGCGGCAACAGTAGACATTGTTTCACCGTCATTTCTTTAAATAAATAAGCAAAACGGAAATATCCGCCGGGCTTACACCCGAAATTCTCGAAGCCTGACCGATACTGTGCGGTCTTATTTTATTAAGTTTTTCCCGGGCTTCGAGTCTTAAACCTACAACAGAATTATAGTCTATATTCTCGGGAATGATTTTGACCTCGAGCCGTCTCATCTCGGCAACCTGGGCTATCTGACGTTTAATGTAGCCCGCGTATTTTAAATCTATTTCGACCTGCTCGAACACGTCGTCGGGTAAATCGGGTCTGTCTATGTCGAACGGCGTTAATATTTCATAGCTTAACTGCGGACGTCTTATCAAGTCGGCAAGTTTTACGCCCGTCGTAAGCGGAGCCGTGCCGTGCTCAATTAAAACCGAATTTATATTATCCGACGGCGCGATAACTTTTTTCTCAACGCGTTGTTTTTCTTCATCTATAAGTTTTAATTTCGTCTGTAATTTTTCATATCGCTCGTCGGAAATAAGTCCTAATTCGTGTCCCATTCCCGACAGTCTTATGTCCGCGTTGTCCTGTCTTAAAAGAAGTCTGTATTCAGACCTCGAAGTCATCATTCTGTACGGCTCGTTACAGCCCTTGGTTACAAGATCGTCAATGAGCGTACCTATGTACGAGCTTGCCCTGTCGAGTATAAACGGTTCCTTTCCCTGCGCTTTCAGAGCGGCGTTTACTCCCGCAACAAAGCCCTGCGCGGCGGCCTCCTCATAACCGCTCGAGCCGTTGAACTGTCCCGCGCCGTAGAGACCGGGCAGACTTATAAATTCGAGAGTCGGTCTTAATGCGAGAGGATCTACGCAGTCATACTCGATTGCATATGCGTTTCTCATAACCTCGACATGCTCGAGTCCTTTTATCGTTCTCAAAAACGCGAGCTGAACGTCCTCGGGAAGCGATGAGGACATGCCCTGCAAATACATCTCCTCGGTATCGAGTCCGCAAGGTTCGACAAAAAGCTGATGGCGCTGTTTTTCCGAAAATCTGACTATTTTATCCTCAATACTCGGGCAGTAGCGCGGGCCTACGCCCTCTATCATGCCGGAATAAAGAGGCGAACGCGATATATTGTCAAGGATTATTTTCTTCGTATCCTCATTCGTATACGTCATATAGCATACTGCTTTATTTTCGGGCGGAATCTCGGTCGAAAACGAGAACGGAGTAACCTTTTCGTCGCCCTTTTGAATCTCCATTTTATCAATATCGACGCTTCGTCTGTTGACTCTCGACGGCGTACCTGTCTTAAAACGTCTTAAAGGAATATTCAGCTTTAAAAGAGCGTCGGAGAGTCCTATCGCGGGAAAAACTCCGTCGGGTCCCGACGAATAGCACTTATCCCCTACATAAATTTTTCCGTTTAAAAATGTTCCCGTGGCGAGAACGACGCATTTCGCCCTATAAACCGCGTCAAGCTTTGTTTTCAAAACCCACTCGTCTCCGTCTTTATACAAGTCGACGATTTCGCTCTGCTTTAACTGCAAACCCTCGGTTTTTTCGAGCGTGTGTTTCATGTATTTTCCGTATTCGCGCCTGTCAATCTGCGCTCTTAAAGAATAAACGGCGGGGCCCTTTCCGCGGTTTAGAATTCTCGACTGAATTGACGTATGATCCGCGGCAATACCCATCTCTCCGCCGAGAGCGTCAAGCTCCCGTACAAGATGCCCCTTGGACGTACCGCCTATCGACGGGTTGCACGGCATGTTGCCCACAGAGTCCATATTAATAGTAAAAATAACGGTTTTGCATCCGAGTCTCGCGCTCGCGAGAGCCGCCTCAATACCCGCGTGCCCCGCGCCGATAACCGCTGTGTCAAAGCTGTCAGCATAGAATTCCATTTATATCACCGATTATAATAAATATCAATATATAATACCACGCATTAAGAATAAAAGCAACAATTTACGAGGTAAATTATTGTTCACACGGCAATTGTCAACATTCGGCGCGATAGGATGTATATTTGTTATTTTGGACATTATAATATGGATTAAGTAATTTTTATGTTGACAAACATTTTAAAACAAATTATAATATAGGTAACAGAACCCGCCACGCATAGACATGCTTAGCATGGACGCGCAACCCGGCGGGACTTTTTTTAAGTTTCGGGTGAAATAATTTGTACAATTATCCAAAGAATGTTTTAAACAGCGCACAATTGCTGCAAAAATGGGTCGACAAAGATATGAAAATTAAGCCAAGTGACAATGCGGAAAATGCATTACAAAATATTGGTTATTACAGATTAAAAGGATACTGTTTTCACCTATTTGACCGAAACACAGGAAAATTCGAAAAAGATACAGATTTCAGTAATATCATAGATTTATATAATTTCGACACAGAACTTTCGCATTTGGTTTTCGGTTATATTTCCGAAATTGAGGTTACTTTGAGAGCGCGCACGGTGAACGCTTTGCTTATATACAATGACGCGCTTATTTTAAACGACCCGTCCGTGTTTGACAACAAAGCGTTATATTGGAAAAATCAAAGTACTGTTGCAACGGAAATTGCACGTTCTGACGACGTATTTATAAAACATAATTTCCGAAATCATGACGGAGCAATTCCTCTTTGGGCTGTCGTCGAAGTTATGTCTTTCGGCACTCTTTCAAAAATAATAAAAACAATGAAAACAGGTACACACAGCGCGTTCTCCGTGTTAACCGATATGTATAAATTTGACGGCACAAACGGCAAAAAAATAAAGCCGTCAAAAAAACTGTTTACTTCATGGATTCAATCTGTTTGTATAATGAGGAATATATGTGCGCATAACAGCAGAATATATAATCGTGCGCTAAGTACAACGCCGGAACTGATAAATTCGGATAAAATCACTCCTGTACCGAAATTCAGCGGACTTTATCAGATATTATTATCTATGAAATATCTGCGCCCGTCGGATAAGTCATGGATTGATTTTACAGAAAAATTAAACGCGTTATTTAATAAGTACAGTCATGTCATTGAATATAAAAGACTCAATTTTCCGTCCGACTGGGAAACTCATATCAAAATAGAAGAATAAAAAAAATTTTTTCGCATATACTGTATATGACAGAGCCGAGCAAGCCTATAAAAAAAGCTCAAACCGCTCGGACTTTCATAAAAGTAAACTGAAAAAACTGCAAATCATAATCTTATTCTCAATAAAAAGAGAAAGTTATGAATTGCAGTTTCTTTTTATATTTTTGTCTTCCCTGTCCGATTATTCCGTCGGGAGGCTGCATTCCGCCCATACTTCCCGGCTGTCCGCCGTTCATATTGTCTCCCGGCTGACCTACCATGTCTCCGGGCTGACCGGACGTGCTTACATTGCCGTACGCCGTCAGCGCATCGCTTAATGTTATTTCGCATACCTGACTTCCGTCGGGAGTAACCGTATAAGTTTCACCCTGTTCAAGCTCGCGTGACGAGAAAACAAAGTTTGACGTGCCGCATGTAAGCGTATAGCAAAAGAGAGCCGAACTCATAAGGTTTATATCCACCCTCTTTCCGCTTCGACTGCGTTAAAGAAACTTGAAAGCCGTTAGTATATGAACCGCCCGAAATCGTCACCGCTGAACCATTTTTCGCGTTCACGCTTTCGTTTACGAGCATTATAACGACCTGAACGATAGCCATATCCGCTCATCTCCTTAGTGTGATTACATAGTAACGCGCCTAACTAAAGCGAAACTAAAGGAATAATAAAAAAATGCCGGGACTCACGTTTTGTGAATCCCGGCACATATTAATTTAATATTTATTCGTCGTCCTCGGGAGGTATTCCGCCCTGGTACTGGCAGTCGTGAAGCATAGCGTAGAAGCCCTTAGCCTCCATTAACTCCTCATGCGTGCCCGCCTCGACGACGCTTCCCTTTCTCATTACGAGAATTCTGTCCGCATTTTTAATAGTCGAGAGTCTGTGCGCGATAACGAAACTCGTTCTGTCCTTCATCAGATACTTCATTGCCTTCTGAATCTGAAGCTCCGTCTTTGTGTCGACCGAGCTGGTAGCCTCGTCGAGAATGAGTATCGGCGGGTCGGCGAGAACGGCTCTCGCTATTGTTATAAGCTGCTTCTGCCCCTGCGAAATATTCGTTCCGTCCTCTTTAAGTTCCGTATTGTATCCGTCGGGCTGACTCATTATGAAGTCGTGAATTCTTGCAATCTTCGCGGCTCTTATGACCTCGTCGTCCGACGCGTTTTCTTTGCCGTAAGCTATATTGTCCCTTATCGAGCCCTTGAATATCCACGTGTCCTGTAAAACCATACCTATCTGCGAACGCAGAAGTTCTCTGGGCATATCCGTAATATTAACGCCGTCGACGTCAATTTCGCCCGAACGTATGTCGTAAAAACGCATGAGCAGGTTGATTATCGTCGTCTTGCCCGCGCCCGTGGGACCTACGATAGCGATAAGATCGCCCTTATTCGCCGTCATGCTGAAATCCTCGATAAGCGGTTTATCCTCGCGGTATCTGAATGAAACATTCTTAAAGTCAACTCTGCCGTCCGCGTTAAGAGTCGTAACCTTATCGGAATCGGGAACCTCCTCATCCTCGTCGAGAAGCTCAAAAACACGTTCTGCGGAAGCGAGTCCCGACTGAATCGAATTTATAAGTTTGGAAAGACTCGTAAGCGGGGACGATAAAAGGCTGTTATACGATATGAATTTAGTAATTGAGCCGAGCGAAAATCCCGCCGCACCCGCGACAATCATATTTCCGCTGACTATACATATTATAACGTATACCGCGTTATTGATTAAATTTATAACGGGCTCAATGGTTCCGGATATAAAATTCGCCTTTACGGTTATGTACTGGAGTCCGTCGTTTATCTCGTCGAATTCCGCTTTCGCTTTTTCCTCATTATTAAACGTCTTATTTATCGTGTGACCGGTGTACATCTCCTCGATATGACCGTTCAAATCACCCGTCGTATTCCAGTAGCGTTTAAACCACTTGCGCGAAATTCTCGATACGAAATACGAGAACACTGCACCGAGGGGTGAGATTAAAACCGTGATAAGAGCCAGTTTCCAGTTTTGGAAAAACATTATTATTATAACGGCGGCAACCTGAATAACACTCGTTATAACGGTAAGTATACTGTTTTGAAGAATATTTGAAAGATTCGAAATATCGTTTGTAAGACGGCTCAAAAGATCGCCCTTCGTATGCGAATCATAAAAACTCAGAGGAAGTCTTGCAAGTTTAGAATTTACCTGTTCTCTCATCGAGCAGAGCATTTTCTGCGAAACGCCCGCCATTACAAACTGCTGAACGTACTGGAACAGTCCCGCGGCAACATACAGAGCAACCGTCTTTATAAGAAGCATTTTAACCTCGGAAAAATCAAGAGGCACGCCGTGCAGTCGATTCTGTACCTGAGTCTGAATCGCGTCGACAACGTCGCCGAGTACACCCGGAGCGTATGTGTTGATAACCGTATAAACTATCGCCGCCGCACAGGATATTGTAAATGCGAATATAAACGGTTTTGACAGCGCCATCAAACGTTTAAGAGTTTTCTTTGAATCCGCCGGTTTGTCCTCTCCGCTTTTTTCTTTGTTTCTGTAAGCCGCATATTTTCCGCTGCCGTTTTTAATATAGTTGAGAGCGATCTCTTTGGCGCGCTTATCATGCTGTGATATCTTACTCACCGTCGGATCCCTCCTCTTTGTCTTCTTCCCCGGCTGTTTCATCATTCTCCGGATTTATATCGGTTTCGTTTACCGGGTTCAGAAGCTCTTCTATAAAACCGTCGTCATCGTCATCGTCGTCGTTATCGCCCAGCTGGGAGTCAACGATTTCTTTATACTGCGGACATGTTTCGCACAGTTCGTCGTGTCTGCCGATTCCGACGAGTTTACCCTCTGACATTACGAGAATTCGATCGGCATTCATTATCGTTCCTATACGCTGTGCTACGATTATAATGTTTTTACCGCCGAGTTCTTTGCTGATTCCCGCTCTGAGTCTTGCGTCGGTTGCAAGGTCAAGAGCCGAAAAACTGTCGTCGAAAATATAGATATCCGCGTCCCTGATAACCGCGCGCGCAATGGCAAGACGCTGTTTCTGTCCGCCGGAGAAATTATTTCCGCCCTGGGAAACCATGCTTTCCATTCCATCGGGAAGCGCCGAAACAAAGTTCTTTGCCTGAGCAACGGACAGCGCGGTTTTCATTTCCTCTTTTGACGCGCCGGGTTTACCGACTTTCAGATTATCCTCTATAGTACCGCTGAAAAGAAACGCTTTCTGCGGAACAACGGCAATGCGCGAATGAAGCTCTGATACGGACATATCCCTTATATCAACTCCGCCGAGAGTTATTGAACCCTCCGTAACATCGTAGAGCCTCGGAATTAAGTTTATAACCGAGCTCTTACCGCTTCCTGTTATACCTATAATCGCCGTGACCTCTCCCGGACGGCATGTAAACGAAATATTCTCAAGAGACGGTTTCTGTGCCGTCGGGTATGTAAACGATACGTTATTAAACGAAAGAACGCCTCTGTTATCTTCATCGGGAACCGCAGGATTTTCCGGGTCTTTTACGGAGTTCTCCATATCGAGCAGTTCGTTTATACGTCTTGCCGAAACGTTTGCCCTGGGAATCGAAACGAAAATCGTCGCAATTGACGTTACGCCCGTTATAATAATCATCATATATGACATAAACGCCTGCAAATTGCCGACCGTCGCGTTAATCTGGTCGTAGTCAAGCGCGGGGTCAAGAGTTTCTATGACTTTACCGCCCTTCCACATAAGCATTGCTATCGCCGTATAAAGAATCGTAACCATAAACGGCAGAAGCGAAGCCATAATTCTCGTCGCCTTAAGACTCAGCGAGGTAAGGTCAAAGTTCGTCTTTGAAAATTTTTCATCTTCCGCAGCCGTCTTGTTAAACGACCTGATAACTCTAATACCGCCTATTTTCTCTCTTACAATCTGATTTAATTTATCGGTCAGTTTCTGAACCTTTGAAAAAATCGGAACGATAAAGACAAGCATTACAATAACGAATACCAGTATTATGGGTATTACAACGCCGAGAAAGCCCATGAGCTTCGGGTTAAGACTTATCGCAAGGACAAGCCCCAGCACAAGCGTTATCGGCACGGTGAGAATAGTTCGAAGTGAATTGAGTATCATATCCTGAACCTGCGAAACGTCGTCTGTCGTTCTCGTTATCAGCGAAGCAACGCCGATTTTATCGATATCGGTCTGTGACAGCGACTGAACCTTATAAAACATGGTTCGTCTTAAAATATTCGCATAGCCGGATGATACTTTTGATGAAAAATACGTATTTCCTAATGATATGCCTATTGACAGGACGGAGAAAACAATCATTATCAGACCGATAAACCGTATTGTGTCCGAACCGACCGCTATTCCAAGATCGGCTAAAAACGCGGACTGTTCTACGTTGGCATCCGACGCGCCGTTTACCCCGTAGGTTACCATATAATTTGTAAGCATCGGCAGTATTATCTGAAACAGCGACTGCAGTATCATAAAAATTATGGAAACCCAAAAGAGTTTTGCATACGGTTTCAACAGCTTTAACAGCTTAAAAAGTCCCGCGGGTTTCTTTTTTTCTTTTGACTTCGGAGTCTTTTCTTTTGCTTTATCCGGCAATGCCAATCACTTCCGTTATAAATTTAGATTAAATAGTATAATAACATGATTTTATAAATTTTTCAACAACAAAGACATACGAAATAATTATATTTATATGTTAATTGTCTTTTTTATAAATTCTGTATATTTCAATGCGTGATTTTACGTTCAAAATTACAAAAAAACCATTCTTTTTTTGTTCACATATAGGTATTGACAAGTTACGGGAGATTAATTATAATATAATTACTTAAAGTGGATAAAAATCTGAACAGGAGGCACACTTTTATGAAGAAAACAATATCGGTTGTTTTGGCTGTCATCATGATACTTGCGGTTTGCCCCGTTGTCTCATTTGCCGCAGGCACATGGGCTACCGGCAGAACCATAGGTTCCGGTGAGTATGAAGAAGCTATTAATACGACAGGCACCGGCACCGTTACAATCGGCGGCACCGTAACTATGAAAAACTCACTCACCGTTACAGCTGGTGTAACCCTGAAAGTTACAGGGGGCGCTACTCTCGTTATGACCGGCGCAAACGCAAAACTCAGCATTGCAAAGAACGCAACTGTTCTCGTAGAGAACGGCGGTACCGTATTAATGCAGAGCGGATCCTCGTTTGAAAACAACGGAACCATCGATCTTAAAGCAGGTTCGAACTTCAACATTAACAGCGGTTCAAAATGCTACAACAACAGCGTTATAGATAACATTTCGAGAATATCCGTAAACGAGAACGGTTATCTTGCTCACAGAGTTTCTCTTCCCAACAGCTTCTCGACTAATTACAGAGCAAGCGAGACCTGGAACAGAAAAGCTATGACAATCCAGTTCTCCCCCGCATATTATCTTGACGCAGACGCTCAGTCGGATACCGAGTATCTTACTGCAAAGTACACAGCCGTACAGACTGTCGCAGGCGGATACACCGACGTTTATGTTGAGCATAACACCAAGATTTATGTAAAGATCACTGTACCCGAAGGAGACGGCGATTTCATCGATATCGGCAGAATGAAGCTTACAGCAGGCGGACAGACCGTAAACTGCGACAGAGGCGTATTCATGATTACTCCCCTGAACGCAATGACCGTTGACGTAATTTCCACTAAATATGCAGATATCGTTAAAATTTTTAAAATCGAGCTTCCCAAGACCGACGGTTACTACGTTGCTCTTATGGACGGCACTGTAGGCGAAACCAACGTTGAGTTCGGCAAGACTCTTCAGTTCCACGTAGTCGTAGGCCCCGATTATGATAAGTCTACGTACTCCGTATATGTTAACACCGCAGAGCTTCAGCCTGATGAATACGGTTACTATGACGTTACCGGACCTATCGATAACGACGGTAACATGGCTACCGCAGGCGGCGTTCAGCAGTCTCTTACCATTAAGGTTATGGGCGTTACATCCAACAAGCTCATCGGAACTATGACCGATGTAGTCGGATTCATTCAGCAGATTTTCTCTGTTATCAAGTCGATTATAGAATTCTTCGCAGACCTCTTTAAGGGCGGTAAAGGAGATTTCGACAAAATCTTCGGAACTTGATTAAAATCTAATATCAGCATAAAAAAGGCAGTCTTTCGGGACTGCCTTTTGCTGTAATAAAACAATCGGTAAAATAACGATTCAGTTCAAATTTCTTTTTTTTAATACAAACAAATTATGCAGCACTCTGTAACGCCTAAAAGTTTACATCTGATTGCAAGTATGGCTGTGAAAACGCAGGCAGGCTGGCGCCTGTCAAGTTTGAAGACGCAGTTAAACGATGTCATACGAAGCTCAATATAAATCACATTTTTCATAGAGTGAGTTTGCTCAAACTGACGGAAATTAATACGAGCATTGCGAAGCCCCAAATCGGAGAAATTATACTTTTTAGGAGTTTCAATATAAGACTTACATTTAATATCGTATCGATGCGCCGACTCGATAATAAATGAGTCCTCAAAATAAGTCAGATACTTTTTTATCGTGTTTGAAGTAATTTTCGATTTTTTTACTGTTCTGAATGTATTTTTAATTTTCTCGGGATTTGTCAGCGAACCGATAGAGGAAGAAAGTATATTCATTAAATCTTCAAGCTTACTCTGATTTCTTATATTATTTCTCCTGTACTTATTGAACAAAACACCGTTGTATGATAAATAATTTTGATTTGATTCTGCTGCATTAATTTCTATTAGCATTGTACAATCGACAAATGTACCTACACAAATTTGTTCAACGCTGTTAGGAATTGATAGATTGCTAATACCTATGCCGTTAAAAGCTTATCCGTCTATAGTGTTAACACCGTTAGGTATATAAATTCATCGGACAATCCTATACACCCATCAAAAGAAGACCATCCGATTGTCGTAACACTTGTTGGTATAATGTAACTACCGACTCGACCGTAATATATTTAAGTTCGCCTATGCGTATACCCGTAGAACACACCGTCTCGATGATAAGTTCAAGACGGTTATTTTTCTTCATTTTTGCCGCCGTACAAAGTCTCTGATACTCCGCCCTCGTCAGCTCCTTATTCTCTGGACAATATAAGCTTCTCTGCATTTTTATTGTCTTTACTTTTAGATCGTTCCTACCCAAATATTCTAACAGCGCATTAACCGACGACAGCATAGAATTAATACTCCGTACAGAGTACCCGTTTCGAATCAGATAATTCTTATACTCCCCCGCTGTCTCTTTTACTATCTCACAATCGCACGAATATTCTTTAAATTTAACAACGTCGCGTATATACTTTTCGACAGTATATACGCTCTTATCATTATCAATCAAATATTCTTTAAATTCATTTATAATGAGTACGTTAATTTCATTTCTCCCGTCTCCGACTTAAATTATCAAAAAAGCGAAACGAAAATACAATCCCCCTCTCTCAATTCCGGTTTGAAGAATACTACAAAAAAGCCGTCGAAACGTCTCCCATAATCCAGAATTCATTCGACGGTTAATAGTATTGTTCTCAACATAAAAAAGGCTGTTGTCTGCACAACAGCCTCGTTTATTGTTTTGTAAATCAAACAAGCTCGATAATGCACATCTCGGCTGCGTCGCCGCGACGGGGGCCTGTCTTGATTATACGGCAGTAGCCGCCGTTAACCTCTTTATATTTGGGGGCAATCTCATCAAAGAGCTTCTTTACAACGTCCTCGTTGGTAACGTATGCAAGAACCTGTCTCTTATTGTGAAGAGAGTCAACCTTAGCAGTGGTGATCATTTTCTCAGCCATTGCTCTGACTTCCTTAGCCCTCGTAACGGTGGTTTCTATTCTGCCATTCTCCAAAAGGTAAGTAACCATACCTCTGAGCATCGCCTTACGATGATCGCTGGTTCTGCCGAGTTTTCTGGTACCGGGCATAAATTTTCACTCCTTTACCGTTATCGGTGTAATTAATGAATCAGTCGTCCTCCTGACGAAGTGAGAGTCCGAGAGAAGCAAGCTTAGCTATAACTTCATCAAGTGACTTACGTCCGAGATTTCTAACTCTCATCATTTCGTCTTCGGTCTTGTTAATCAAGTCCTCAACCTTATGAATGTTGGCTCTCTTCAAGCAATTGAAGGAACGAACAGAAAGGTCAAGCTCCTCAACGGTCATCTCGAGGATCTGCTCCTTACCGTTGTCGTCTTTTACGACCATGACCTCTGTATTGCCCGCCTCGTCGGAAAGGTCAATAAAGAGATTGAGGTGCTCGTTGAGAATCTTGGCTGCCAGGGAAACCGCGTCCTTTGCGGAAATGGTTCCGTTGGTCCAAACCTCAAGTGAAAGTTTGTCGTAGTCGGTTACATCGCCGACACGAGCATTTTCAACTTTGTAGTTTACTTTAAGGACAGGCGTATAAATAGAGTCGATTGCGATCACGCCGATAGCGGGATCAAGAATCTTCTTGTTACGCTCTGCCGAAACATATCCTCTGCCGGTGTCCGCGGTAAGCTCCATACGAACATGAGCGTCGGAATTGAGTGTGGCAATGTGCCAGTCGGGATTGAGTATCTCAACCTCGGAATCCGCCTGAATATCTCCCGCGGTGATTTCATAATCGCCCGAGCAGTCGATATACATGGTCTTCGGACCCGAACCGTGTATCTTGAGAATAACGTTCTTTAAGTTAAGGACGATCTCTGTTACATCTTCCTTAACACCCTCAATAGTTGAGAACTCGTGCAAAACTCCGTCGATTTTAACGGACGTAATTGCATAGCCGGGTAATGAGGATAAAAGAATCCTGCGAAGACTGTTGCCAAGAGTGGTACCGTAACCTCTTTCAAGAGGCTCTACTACGAACATGCCGTAAGTACCGTCCTGTTTAAAATCAGCAGTATCAATTCTGGGCTTCTCAATACCAATCATTCAAAACCCTCCTTAATTGTGCAGTCATGCTGCTAAAAAATCTGTAATGCCGTTTGTTTTATTACTTAGAATAAAGCTCGACGATAAGATGCTCTTCGACAGGAACCTCAATCTGCTCACGGGTCGGAAGATCTACAACCTTAGCGGTGTTATCGTCTCCGAGTTCAAGCCATGCGGGAACGGTTCCGACTTTTTCAAGAATAGCCTTAAACTTATCGGAATCAAGACTTGCCTTCTTGATAGCGACTACGTCACCGGCTTTGCAAAGATATGAAGGAATGTCTACCTTCTTACCGTTTACAAGGTAATGACCGTGAGTAACAAGCTGTCTCGCTTCTGCGCGGGAGCTTGCCCAACCAAGTGAATAAACAATATTGTCAAGACGGCTCTCGCAAATACGAAGCAGGTTTTCACCCGTCATACCTGTCTGGCGTTCTGCCATAAGGAAGTATTTGTAGAACTGACTCTCGTTAAGACCGTAGTAACGTCTTGCAGTCTGCTTTGCACGAAGCTGAGTACCGTACTCGGAATTCTTTTTACGAGCCTGGCCGTGCTGGCCGGGAGCGTAGCTTCTGTGCTCGAAAGCGCACTTACTGCTTGTGCATCTCTCTCCTTTAAGGAAGAGCTTTTTACCTTCGCGGCGGCATAATTTACATACCGCACCAGTATATCTTGCCATTTGTTTGAAACACCTCCTATTTGTGTTATACGCGACGTCTCTTAGGCGGACGGCAACCATTATGCGGAATAGGAGTAACGTCCTTAATCATGCTTACCTCGAGACCTGCGGTCTGAAGCGCTCTGATAGCGGCCTCACGTCCTGCTCCGGGACCCTTAACATAAACCTCAACGGTTTTCATGCCGTGGTCGATAGCTGTTTTAGCTGCTGTTTCGGCAGCGGTCTGTGCTGCGAAGGGTGTAGACTTTCTTGAACCTCTGAAGCCCATTTCGCCGGCACTTGCCCACGATATTGCATTACCCTGAGTATCGGTAATAGTAACGATCGTGTTGTTGAATGTGGACTGGATATGCGCCTCTCCGCGTTCAACGTTCTTACGCTCACGGCGTTTACGGGCAACACCCTTTTTAACAGCGCCTTTAGCTGTAGCCATACTATTCCCCTCCTGTTATTTCTTCTTGTTAGCGATTGTCTTCTTAGGACCTTTTCTTGTACGTGCGTTAGTCTTAGAACGCTGTCCTCTTACGGGAAGGTTCTTTCTGTGACGTACGCCACGGTAGCATCCTATTTCAACAAGTCTCTTGATATCAAACGCAGTTTCTCTTCTGAGATCGCCCTCGACCTTTACATGATGGTCGATGTACTCACGAAGCTTAGAAACGTCGTCCTCGGTAAGATCCTTAACTCTCGTGTCGGGATTGATACCGGTTGCCTTAATAATGTCGCTGGCGGTTTTGCGGCCGATACCGTATATATAGGTAAGACCAATTTCAATTCTCTTCTCTCTGGGAAGATCAACACCGGATATACGCGCCATTTGTCAGTTGCACCTCCATTACGGTTTTATCAGGAACTTTCAGATTAGCCCTGACGCTGCTTGTGCTTGGGATTTTCACAGATAACCATTACTTTTCCCTTGCGTTTAATGATTTTGCATTTTTCGCAAATTTTCTTTACAGAAGGTCTGACTTTCATTGTAATACCTCCTCAAAAATTTCTGATTATTTACTGCGCCATGTTATACGGCCGCGGGTAAGGTCGTACGGGGACATCTCCACCGTAACCTTATCGCCCGGAAGAATTCTTATATAATTCATTCTGAGCTTTCCCGAAATATGAGCCGTAATCTGTCTGCCGTTTTCAAGCTCGACCTGAAACGTGGCGTTAGGCAATGCCTCAACGACTGTACCCTCGATCTCGATCATATCCTGTTTTGACATACTATTTAAACCTCACTTTCTTTCGGCATGTGCCCGCGAATTTCGAGCAGAGCCTTTCTTAAAGCCGGATCGGAAACCGTTTTTTCCGAAGATAAAACATATTGCAGCGCACGGACGTGTTTAACGTTCTTTCTTTTGGGTTTTAAGAGAGGACGTTCCTTTCCGTCGCATACATATACATGTCCGCCGTCAATTCTCATAATGGCAAGGAGTTTTCCTTTGTCCCTGCCGGCAAGCGAAACAACGACGCCGTTCGTTTTTAAATTCATAGTTACCTCTCTCAGTCGGGATCGGTAAGAATCACACACTCGCCGCTTTTTGTTATAGCAACGGTGTTTTCAAAATGAGCGGAAAGTTTTCCGTCTGCGGTAACGACCGTCCAGCCGTTATCGAGCTGTTTAACTCTCCATGTACCCTCGTTTATCATCGGTTCAACGGCAATAGTCATGCCGGGTAGCAGACGGACACCTTTGCCGGGTGTTCCGTAGTTCGGGATCGGAGGATCCTCATGGAGTTTTGCGCCGACTCCGTGACCGGTATAGTCTCTGACTACACCGTAGCCTCTGTCCTCGCAATACTTTTGAACAGCGTTGGATATATCGCCGACTCTGTTGCCTGCGACGGCACATTTGAGTCCTGCGTAAAGAGACTCTTTTGTGACGTCCATCAGCCGCTTTGCCTCGGCGGAAACATCTCCGCATGCAAAAGTGGCAGCGTTGTCGCCGTTATATCCGTGAATCGCAGCCCCCAAATCAATGCTAACTATGTCGCCCGATTTAAGGATGTGCTTGCTGTCCGGGATACCATGAATAACCTCATTATTTACGGAAATACATGCAGTAGCGGGGAATCCGTAAAGTCCTAAGAAATTCGGAGTCGCCCCCTGACTTTCTATGTACTTACGGGCTATCGTGTCTATTTCCAATGTGGAAACTCCGGGCTCGACAGCTTCTCCCGCCAACTTCAGTGCTCTGGCAGAAATGCGTCCTGCCTCACGCATCAACTCAAGTTCACGGCGTGTTTTCAGCACTATCATGTTTAATCCTCCAAAGCTTTGAACGTCAGTGCTGTCGTATCTGCGACATTCTCCTGACCTTCGACTATGCGAAGCTTTCCTGTCTTTGCATAGTAATCTTTAAGCGGTTCCGTCTCCTCGTGGTAAACCTTGAGCCTTTCGAGAACCGTTTCGGGAGCGTCATCCTTGCGCTGAACAAGTTCGGCAGAACAAAGATTGCATACTCCGTCCTTTTCGGGTTTCTTATATTCAAGGTGATAAGAAGCTCCGCATGAAGGACAAACACGTCTGCCCGACATTCTTGCGGCGATTTTGTCGTCCGCAACTTCTATATCGATGACCTTGTCTATAACAATGCCCATAGCGTCAAGCGCCTCGGCCTGAGGAATCGTGCGCGGAAATCCATCGAGGATAAATCCGTTTTTGCAGTCATCCTGTGCGAGTCTGTCCTTAATGATACCGATAACGACCTCATCGGGAACGAGCTTGCCCGCTTCGATGTATGACTTTGCTTTAAGTCCCATTTCAGTGCCGGTACGGAGCGCCTCGCGGATAATGTTACCCGTCGAGACGGTCGGAATCGAAAGTTTTTCGCTTACTTTCTCAGCCTGTGTACCTTTTCCGGCGCCGGGGGCTCCGAGAAAAATTATATTCATTGATTCATCCTCCGGATCAGTCAAGGAATCCCTTGTAATGACGCATCATCATCTGGCTTTCGAGCTGCTGTACCGTTTCAAGCGCAACACCGACAAGAATTATGATCGATGTACCGCCGAGTGAAATGGATACGCCGTTCGTATGACCGAGTGCCTGAGCAATAGCCGTCGTGATCTGCGAATAGAGAATCGGGAACAGAGCGACTACGCTGAGAAGCAGAGCGCCCAAAAGGGTGATCTTTGAAAGAACCTGTGCAATATAATCCGAGGTAGGTCTGCCTGAACGGATACCGGGGATAATACCGCCGTTCTTGACAAGGTTGTTAGCCATCTCAATGGGATTATACTGAATTGATGAATAGAAATAAGCAAAGAATATGATTAATACGAAATAGATAATCGCATATGCCCAATGCTCGGTTGTAAATACCTTAAAGAATTTAGCCCATCCGGAACCTTCCTTAACATTTACAAACATCTCGACAGTCGAGGGGAGCGAAAGAATCGAGCTAGCGAAAATAACGGGGAGAACGCCCGACATATTAACCTTAATCGGAATATGAGAGCTCTGTCCGCCGTACATCTTTCTGCCGACTACGCGTTTTGCGTACTGAACGGGAATTCTTCTCTCAGCGTTATCCATCCAAACGATGAAGACAATCATGAGAAGAAGAGATAAAGCCGCGATGATAACCATCGGAATGTAGCATCCGCCCTGATCATACTGCTGATAAAGAGAAGTAATGATTGTGGGAATTCTTGCTACAATACCGGCAAAAAGGATGATTGAAATACCGTTACCGATACCCTTGTCGTTAACCTGCTCGCCCATCCACATGATAAGGCAGGAACCGGCAACAAGGATTACGATAATAGTGATTGCCTGGAATACCATTGCAAATCCGGTCAGCGCATTGCCGTTGGCGTCGCCCGTAAGAGCGCTCTGCGAACGAAGGAAGAAGTAGTACGCCGTAGACTGGAGTACCGCAAGACCGACCGTGGTATATCTTGTAATCGCGGCAATCTTCTTTCTGCCTTCCTCTCCCTCTTTTGAAAGTCTTTCAAGAGCGGGAATCGCAACGGTAAGGAGCTGAATAATAATTGATGAGTTGATGTACGGTGTAATCGACATTGCGAAGATTGTACCGTAGGTAAACGCATTACCAGAGATCATATTTATATAATCAAGGAAAGTGGCGTTACCGGTTTCGGAAAGAAGCCTTCCGCCTTCAAAACCGGCAAGATCAACGAAAGGAACAGGAATCGCGGAACCGATCCTGAACAGAAGTACGATCAATGCCGTGAAGAGCATCTTTTTTCTCAGGTCGGCGATTTTCCAAGCGTTAATAAATGTCTGAAACATAATTTATGCACACGCTCCTTCTGATTTCGGATTAAATCCGAACTGAATACAAGTGGTGTGATACATTAAAGGACTACGGCTTCGCCGCCGGCAGCCTCAATCTTCGCTTTCGCAGAAGCCGAGAATGCGTTAACCTTTACTGTAAGTTTCTTTGTAACTTCGCCGTTACCTAAAACCTTAACACCGTCAAGTTCCTTCTTAACAAGACCGGATTCGATAAGAGCAGCAACGTCAACTACTGCGCCGTCCTCAAACTTCTCGCAAATGTCGGAAACGTTTACGATTGCGATTTCCTTAGCGAAGATGTTGTTGAAGCCTCTCTTGGGAATACGTCTCTGTAAAGGCATCTGACCGCCTTCAAATCCCGGACGGGGACCTGAACCGGCTCTTGCCTTCTGACCTTTGTGTCCCTTACCGGCGGTTTTGCCCTGTCCGGATGCGGGACCTCTGCCTATACGCTTTGAAGGTCTGTTTGAACCTGCGGCGGGTGATAACTCGTGTAATTTCATAAGTTTCCCAACCTTTCCTTATGCTTCGCTGACTTCAACAAGATGAGCAACTTTTCTGATCTTGCCGAGCGTCTGGGGATTATCGTGCTGAACGGCAACATCCCCTATTTTCTTAAGACCGAGAGACTGAACAGTAGCAATCTGGTCTTTTTTGCTGCCAATAGTGCTCTTGACAAGCTTTACCTTAATATCTGCCATTTCAATCTACTCTCCTTAACCTAAGATTTCCTTAACGGATTTGCCTCTTACGGACGCAACTTCCTCTGCGGTACGAAGCTGAGTAAGACCGTTAATGGTCGCTCTTACAACGTTGCAGGGATTATTCGAACGAAGAGCCTTAGTACGGATGTCCTTGATACCTACGGTCTCAACAACCGCACGAACAGGTCCGCCTGCGATAACGCCGGTACCGGGAGCGGCGGGTTTGAGAAGAACAACGCCTGCGCCGAACTTACCGAGAACTTCGTGAGGAATCGTTGTGCCTCTGAGTGCAATGTGAGCAAGGTTCTTCTTAGCGTCCTCAATACCCTTGCGGATAGCGTCGGGAACTTCGCTCGATTTGCCGATTCCGAAACCGACAGTGCCCTTGCCGTCGCCTACGACTACAAGTGCGGAGAACTTCATGATACGTCCGCCCTTAACCGTCTTTGATACGCGGTTAATGGCTACGAGTCTCTCCTGAAGCTCTGAATCTTTCTGTGTTTCAAACTTAGCCAAAAGTATTTCCTCCCTTTCAATTAGAAGTCAAGGCCGCCTTCGCGGGCGCCTTCGGCCAAGCTCTGTACACGGCCGTGATAGATGTAACCGCCGCGGTCAAATACGCAGGTTTTGATTTCCTTTGCGACCGCGCGTTCTGCTAACTTTTTACCTACTGCCTTAGCAGCGTCCTGGTTTCCGCCGTAATCCTTAAAATCCTTCTCAGCGGTTGAAGCCGAAGCAAGAGTAACACCCTTGTCATCGTCTATCAACTGAGCGTAAATATGCTTGAGGGAGCGGAACACGTTAAGGCGGGGACACTCAGCTGTGCCGTGGATCTTGCCGCGGACTCTCTTATGACGCTGAATTCTTGCCTGCTTAGTATCAGGTCTTTTTACCATTAGTTTTCACTCCTTTATTATTTACCGCCCTTACCGGCTTTACCTTCTTTACGTCTGATGTACTCATCAACGTACTTGATTCCTTTACCCTTGTAAGGCTCGGGAGGACGAACGCCTCTTACTTCAGCTGCGAACTGACCTACCTTAACCTTATCGGCGCCGGAAATTACAATCTTATTGGGAGCGGGAACCGCGATAGTGATTCCTTCGGGGGCCTTTACGTTAACAACGTGAGAATAACCTACGGTAAGAACAAGATCCTTGCCCTGCATAGCTGCTTTGTAACCGATACCGTTAATCTCAAGCTCTTTGCTGTAACCGTTGTTTACGCCCTCTACCATGTTGTGGATAAGGGTTCTCGTAAGACCGTGAAGCGCTCTCGACTCCTTCTCGTCGTCGGGACGGGTAACAATGATCTCGTTGCCCTCGAGAGCGATGCTTAATTTGCTGTTGTATGTTCCGGTAAGTGAGCCCTTAGGACCCTTTACAGTAACTGTGGTGCCGTCGATTTTGACGTCAACACCTGCCGGAACTGCGACGGGCTTTCTGCCTATACGTGACATTCCTAGTTACCTCCTTACCAAATGAACGCAAGAACTTCGCCGCCTACATTGGCTTTGCGAGCGTCCTTATCTGTCATAATACCCTTTGAAGTTGAAAGGATCGCGATACCCAGACCGTTGAATACTCTGGGAAGATCCTCGCAATTCGAATAAATACGCAGGCCGGGCTTGGAAACTCTGCGTAACCCCTTAACAGCGGGGGTCTTATCGGAACCGTACTTGAGAGCGATCTCAATAACGCCCTGCTTTCCGTCCTCAATTACCTTGAAACCTTTGATGTATCCCTCATCAACAAGAATCTGAGCGATTGCCTTCTTCATGTTGGATGCAGGAACTGACACTGACTCATGCTTAGCCATATAAGCGTTTCTTATTCTTGTAAGCATATCAGCGATTGCATCGGTAATCTGCATTGCATTATCCTCCTTACCAGCTTGCTTTCTTTACTCCGGGGATCTGACCTGCGTGAGCCAGTTCTCTGAAGCATATACGACATACACCGTACTTACGTAAATAAGCGTGGGGTCTGCCGCAAATCTTGCATCTGTTGTGCTCTCTCGTGGAGTACTTAGGTGCCTTTCTTACCTTCATTGAAGTCTTTGCCATTTTAACCCCTCCTTACTTTGCAAACGGTGCGCCCATAAGAGTGAGAAGCTCTTTAGCTTCCTCGTCGTTCTGAGCCGTAGTTACTATACAAATATCCATACCGCGGATCTTGTCAACCTTATCGTACTCGATCTCGGGGAAGATAAGCTGTTCCTTAACGCCCATGGCGTAGTTGCCTCTGCCGTCGAAAGAGTTGGGATTGATACCTCTGAAGTCGCGGACTCTGGGAAGTGCAAGATTGAAGAATCTGTCAAGGAATTCATACATCTTGTCGCCTCTGAGCGTTACCTTAACGCCGTTGGGCATACCCTCACGGAGCTTGAAGTTTGCAACGGATTTCTTTGCGTTGCAGACAACGGGTCTCTGACCGGTGATTATGCCGATATCATTGATAACGGCGTCGATAGCCTTGGGGTTCTCTCTTGCTTCGCCGCAGCCGACGTTGATAATGATTTTATCAATCTTCGGAATCTGCATAACGCTCTTATAGTTAAACTTTTTCATAAGCGCAGGAGCAACATCGCTTTTATAAAAATCTTTTAATCTAGCCATTTCTATGTTCCTCCTTACTCAAATTTTGCGCCGCACTTTTTGCAGACGCGGACTTTTTTATTAGTTTTGTCGTCAATCATGTGACCGACTCTTACAGCCTTGCCGCACTTGGGGCAGATAAGCTGTACCTTATCGGCGTATAAAGCGCTCTCTGCTTTAATGATACCGCCGGGCTCGCCCATCTTCTTAGGCTTAACATGCTTTGAAACAATGTTTACGCCCTCTACGATAACCTTACCCTCTGAAGGGCTTACCTGAAGAACCTTACCCTGCTTACCGCGGTCTTTACCATTAATAACAACTACTTTATCGCCGGATTTAACATGAACTCTCTTACTCATTGCGTTACCTCCGAATTAAAGTACTTCCGGTGCAAGGCTAAGGATTTTGGAATAGTCCTTATCACGAAGCTCTCTTGCAACAGGTCCGAAGATTCTGGTACCCTTGGGGTTCTTATCTTCCTTGATAATAACGGCTGCGTTCTCATCGAAACGGATATAAGTTCCGTCGTCACGGCGTACGCCGCTTGCAGTACGAACGACTACCGCCTTAACTACATCGCCTTTTTTAACAACGCCGCCGGGTGTTGCCTTCTTAACAGAAGCCACGATAACGTCGCCGATGTTTGCATATTTTCTGCCCGTACCGCCGAGTACACGGATGCACATAAGTTCTTTTGCACCGGTATTGTCAGCGCTCTTGAGCAATGTCTGCTGCTGTATCACGGTTAGTCCTCCTTACTTAGCTTTCTCTATGATTTCGACAACGCGCCATCTCTTGTCCTTAGAGAGGGGACGGGTCTCCATCAGCAATACGCGGTCGCCTACACCGCATTCGTTATTTTCGTCGTGTGCCTTTAATTTGATTGTACGATTGACGATCTTCTTGTAAAGAGGATGTCTTACACGGTCCTTAACGGATACGACGACTGTCTTATCCATCTTATCGCTCGTTACCAATCCGACACGGGTTTTTCTTAAATTTCTGTCCATTTACGTATCCTCCCTTGTCTTAGGCATCCTTGCCGTGGAGCTCGACGTCGCGCTGAACCGTGAGGATTCTTGCGATGTCTTTCTTAACGGCACTGATACGAGTAGGGTTATCGAGCTGGTTGATGGCTTGCTGGAAGCGCAGCTTGAAAAGCTCGTCCTTAAGTTCAAGGAGTTTCGCGTCCATTTCGGCCTCGGACATTTTTCTGATTTCACTGGCTTTCATTACTGCTCACCACCCTGTTCTTCCTTAGTTACAAACTTACACTTGATGGGAAGTTTGTTTGCAGCAAGACGCATAGCCTCGCGTGCAAGGCTCTCGTCAACTCCGGCAATCTCGAACATAACTCTGCCGGGCTTTACTACTGCTACCCAATACTCCGGAGATCCTTTACCGGAACCCATTCGGGTCTCGGCCGGCTTCTCGGTAATCGGCTTATCGGGGAAAATCTTTATCCAAACCTGACCGCCACGCTTGATGTATCTCGTCATGGCGACACGGGCTGCCTCGATCTGATTCGAGGTTATCCATGCGGGCTCAAGCGCTACGAGACCGAAATCGCCGTAGTTAACCTTGTTACCGCGTAATGCCTGACCCTTAAGGCGGCCTCTCTGTACTCTGCGGTACTTAACACGCTTAGGAAGTAACATTTACTTAAGCCCTCTCTTTCTTTGAAGTTCTGCGAGTATCGTGAAGAACCTCGCCTTTGTAAATCCAAACCTTTACGCCGATACGGCCGTAGGTGGTCTTTGCCTCCGCGAAGCCGTAATCGATGTCTGCGCGGATGGTCTGAAGAGGAATAGTACCCTCATGATAAGTCTCGGAACGGGCGATTTCTGCGCCGCCGAGTCTACCGCTGACCTGGGTCTTGATACCTCTTGCACCGAGTTTCATGGTTCTGCCGATAGCACCCTTAAGAGCACGGCGGAATGAAATACGTCTCTCAAGCTGACCTGCAATGTTCTCTGCTACGAGCTGAGCGTTGAGGTCGGGCTGTTTGATCTCGATGATGTTGATGAAAACGTCCTTGTCGCCGCCGAGCATAGCCTTGCATGTAGCCTTGAGCTTTTCAATCTCGGCACCGCCTCTGCCTATAACCATTCCGGGCTTAGCGCAGTGGATATTGATACGGACTCTCTTGGGATCTCTTTCGATCTCGACCTTGGGAACTCCTGCGGAAGCGAGGTTGTTGAGTAAGAACTCACGAACCTTATGATCCTCTACGAGAGTTGAGCCGAAATCCTGTTTGCCGGCGTACCAGCGGGATTCCCAGTCCTTGATAACTCCGATTCTTAAACCGGTAGGATTAATTTTCTGTCCCATAATTTATTTCCTCCTCCCCGATCAATCTTCGATTTCTTTGAGAACAAGGTTGATGTGCGAGGTCTTTTTGTTGATCCTGTATGCACGACCCTTTGAACTCGGTCTGATTCTCTTCAGCGTGGGACCCTGGTCAACGCTGCAAAAAGCAACGTAAAGTCTCGAGGGATCCATGTCGAAGTTGTTTTCAGCGTTTGCCATTGCTGATTTGAGAAGCTTCTCAAGAGGTTCACACGCAGCCTTAGGTGTGTACTTGAGGATTGCCATAGCTTCATCAGCGGGCTTGTTTCTTATAAGGTCAAGAACGATCTGAACCTTACGAGGCGCAATGCGCACAAAAGTCGCTTTTGCTCTTGCTTCCATTTTTTACACTCCTTTAACTGTTATTTGCCGTTGTTAGAGGTCTTGGAACCTGCATGGCCTTTAAATGTTCTGGTGGGTGCGAACTCACCGAGCTTATGTCCTACCATATCCTCCGTAACGTAAACGGGAACGTGTTTTCTGCCGTCATGTACTGCGAAGGTATGACCTACGAAATCCGGGAAAATCGTAGAGCTTCTGCTCCAGGTCTTAAGAACTATCTTCTCACCGGCTTCGTTCATTTTCTGAACTCTTTCGAGCAGCTTGGGCTGCACGTAAGGTCCTTTTTTAATACTTCTACCCATTAATTAACAGCTCCTTCCCGATTACTTAGAATTACGACGCTTTACGATAAGCTTATCGGAGCGTTTATGCTTTGCACGGGTCTTGTATCCGAGAGCGGGCTTGCCCCAGGGAGTTACAGGACCGGGACGGCCGACGGGAGACTTACCTTCACCGCCTCCGTGAGGATGGTCGTTCGGGTTCATTACGGAACCGCGTACCGTGGGACGAATGCCGAGGTGACGGGTACGTCCTGCCTTACCGATTTTAACATTTTCGTAGTCGCCGTTGCCTACGGTACCTACGGTAGCCATGCAGACTGCGGGAACGTTACGAAGCTCGCCGGAGGGGAGACGAAGGAGAGCATACTCGCCTTCTTTAGCCATGAGCTGTGCGGCGTTGCCTGCCGCTCTTGCGAGCTGACCGCCTCTGCCGGGATAAAGCTCAACGTTGTGTACAAAAGTACCTACGGGAATATTTACAAGGGGAAGGGCGTTGCCCGTCTTGATATCCGCCGAAGGACCTGCAACGACGGTGTCGCCGACTTTGAGTCCCTCAGGAGCGAGAATGTAATTCTTTACTCCGTCCTCATACTGAATGAGGGCAATGTATGCGGAGCGATTGGGATCGTACTCCAGTGTTTTAACTTCTGCCTTGATATCGAACTTATCTCTCTTGAAATCGATAACACGATACTTACGGCGGTTTCCGCCGCCGTGATGGCGAACGGTGATTCTTCCGTAACTGTTACGGCCGGCATGCTTTGAAAGAGGCTCGAGAAGGCTTCTTTCGGGACCGACTTTTGAAAGTCCGGAATAATCCGATACCGACATGTTTCTTCTGCCGTTGGTTGTCGGTTTGTAGACTTTAATAGCCATTAGTTTCACTGCCTTTCTGTTCGGAGGTCCGAACGTGATGATTTATATATCAGACGGCTTAGCGGTCGGCGCCCATACGTCACCGTCCGAATTACAAATGTATTTTTGACCTCGCTCTCACCGATTAAAACATACCGTCAAAGAACTCGATGGTCTTTGAATCCTCTGTGAGGGTTACGATAGCTTTCTTCCATGAAGCGGTATAACCGGAGAATCTGCCGTAGTGACGCTCCTTGCCTCTGCAGTTGATCGTGTTAACGGATTTAACCTTAACGTCGAAAAGCTTTTCGCAGGCGGCGGCAACGTCGATTTTGGTAGCGTCCTTGGCTACTGCAAAAGTATACTTTTTATCGGCGATACCGAGCATACTTTCTTCAGTGATGATCGGGCGGATGATTACGTCCTGTGCGATCTTGCTCATGCATATACCTCCTCGATCTTTGCAACGGCATCCTTGAGGATGATAAGAGAGTCGCAGTTAAGAAGGTCGTAAACGTTAAGAGTGTTTACAAGAGTAACCTTTGCGCCTGCGATGTTTCTCGCGCTGCGGTAAATGATATCGTTCTTCTCGGGAAGAACTATAAGAGCTTTCTTAGCGGCTCCGACTGCGGAGAGCATCTTAGCGATCTCCTTGGTCTTGATCTCTGCAAGCTCAAGAGAATCGAGAACGATTATCTCGTTGTCAGCAAGCTTTGCCGAGAAAGCGGACTTCATAGCGAGTCTTCTTACTTTCTTATTGATAGTGAAGCTGTAGCTTCTGGGCTTGGGACCGAGAGCGATACCGCCGTGATACCACTGGGGAGCTCTGGTCGAACCCTGACGGGCTCTGCCGGTGCCCTTCTGTCTCCAGGGCTTCTTTCCACCGCCGGATACTTCGGAACGTGTAAGCGTTGACTGAGTACCCTGACGCTGATTTGCAAGATAATTTACAACAGCGATGTGCATAGCGGAGGTGTTGGGTTCGATAGCGAAGATTTCGTCCTTAAGCGTAAGCTCTGAGACTTTTTCGCCGGCCATGTTGACTACTGATACATTTGCCATTTACTTTTCCTCCTTACGCTTTTTTCTTGCTGTCTGCGATAACAACGATTCCGCCCTTGGGTCCGGGGATTGCTCCGCGAACGGCGATGAGGTTGTTTTCCGCATCAACTTTTACGATATCGAGATTCTGCACGGTAACTCTCTCCGCGCCGAGGTGTCCGGCAAGCTTCTTGCCTTTGAATACTCTCGAGGGATCCGAGCATGCGCCCAGAGAACCTGCGTGTCTTGCGACGGGGCCGGTACCGTGAGTTTCCTTAAGTCTTGAGAAATTCCATCTCTTGATCGCGCCTGCCGTACCTTTACCCTTGCTGGTACCGATAACGTCTACCTTGTCTCCTGCCGAGAAAACGTCGGCCTTGACAATTGCGCCGAGCTCATAAGCGTCGCAGTCTGCGAATCTGAACTCTTTAAGTACCTTCTTGGGAGCTACGTCCGACTTTGCGAAGTGACCCTTGAGGGGTTTGGTTACGCGGGTGACCTTCTGGTCGCCGTAACCGAGCTGAACTGCGGTGTAGCCGTCTTTTTCAGCTGTCTTTTTCTGTACTACCGGGCACGGACCTGCTTCTACGACGGTAACGGGAACAACTTTTCCGTTCTCGTCAAAGATCTGAGTCATGCCGATCTTTTTACCGATAATACCTTTCTGCATTTGTTTTTCCTCCTGTCAGATTATTGGTTGACCGTTCGGTCAACTTGACCTGTCGTACATATATGCAAAATATATACTACACAAATTTTGTTTAGGCGTATCAGAGCTTAATCTCGATGTCTACGCCTGCGGGAAGTTCAAGAGCGGTGAGAGCCTCAACAGTCTTGTTTGAGGGTCTGAGAATGTCGATGAGTCTCTTGTGAGTTCTCTGCTCGAACTGCTCTCTGGAATCCTTGTCCTTGTGAACCGAACGAAGGATGGTAACAACTTCCTTTTCGGTGGGAAGGGGTACGGGACCCGATACCTGCGCGCCTGTGCGCTTTGCGGTCTCAACGATCTTTTCCGCCGCTTTGTCGACGAGGGAGTGATCGTAACCTTTAAGTCTGATTCTGATCTTTTCCTTAACTGCCATGTTGGTTTGCCTCCTATTAGATAAGTAATGGCGGGCTTCTCGGATTTACACGCGTCCGGGTGTTTCCACCCCTCACGTTTAAAAAACCGGAAATCCATATTTCCGGGTCAGCATACTAAAATCCGTGCCGAAAGAGCCGTTTTTCCGCGTTAAGGCACAGAAAAAGCCCGTAAATCGGCATAATTTCGCCCGGTTTAAAATCGGACATACTCCGCGGAAATTCCCTGCATCGAGTGCAGCCACCTTCCGCATCATCGCATGTAATCCTGCGTAACGGGCATAGCAACCCCTATCCCATTCGCAAGCTTATACATTCTATCATATATTTTTGTATAATGCAACAATTTTTTCTAAAAAAATTCAGCGGTTTAACGGTTTTTTTAAATTTTGTTGTTTGCACTAATATAATATAGAATTTGAATTAATTATTGTTGATATTTTACAAACAAATAAACCGCGCTTTCGCAGTTTCTTTCGCTACATATGAGCATATATAAATATGTATTGTATTTTAAAATAAATATATAGAGTTGTCAAGAAAAAATCGAGAGCTTAACAATTAATGCAAGCCCTCGATTTTTTTCTAAACCAATCACCTGATATTAAGTATTCAAAATAAAGCGATTGATTAATAATTTATTTGTTTTTATTATCAGCGCTGAAATAATGACCGTAAAAAATCCAATATATGAATAAGCAATCTCTCGATATCATTCATAATATTTTTCATTTTCTCGCTGAGAGTCATAGAAATTTTCGAACCGCATATATCACAAACATAATCGTCATCATTATCAACATGATCTAGTATAGGAATTTCACGCTGTGCAACAAGAATTTTACCGCAAACGGCACATTTCACACCGTCAGTAAGTCCCGCTTCGGTACAAGTCGCAGGTTTACCGATAATCGCAATTTCTTTATGCCCTAAAGCAGAAATCTCTTTCTGTACTTTTATAACTTTACCGCAAACAGAACACTTGACACCATCAGTAAGTCCTTTTTCAGTACACGTTGCGGTCTTTCCACTAATCTTAATCTCTTTATGCCCTAAAGCAGGAATATCTTTCTGTGCGGTAAGAATCTTACCGCAAACAGAACACTTAGTGCCATCAGTAAGTCCTTTTTCAGTACATGTTGCATTTTTTCCGTCAATTCTGACTTCATTGTGATTTAAAATGGGAGTTTTCTCACCGGTACTTATTACAGAATCACAGGTTTTACAGCACAAATCTCCTGTATATCCTTGTTCTGTGCATGTTGCGGATTTCGCATTTCGGATTTCTGTATCAGCATGTTTACATAATAGATCAATAAATCTAATCCCGTTATTATTTGCGTATTCTTCAGAAGTACTTCCTAAATAACCATGAATAATAACCCCTTCTATCAATGAGGAACTATAATATCCAAATGCTTTTTCACCTATATTAACTTCCGAATTTTTTATTGTAATATTTTTTAAGTTTGAACAATCAAGGAATGCCTCATCCCCCACATATGAAACAGTTTCTGACAATTCAATTGATTTCAATTCTCCACATCCCTCAAATGCTTTTTTATCTATTACAGCAAGATTTTTTGACATTGTGAAATCGGACAAATCAAAACAATATCTAAAAGCACCCTGTTCTAATTCTACAACACTATCCGGTAAAATAACGCTTTGTAG
>JALEQX010000012.1 GCA_022763825.1 Oscillospiraceae bacterium
GTAACTTTTCTGTCGTAGCAGGAGAAGATTTCTTTTACTCTGTTTTCGTCGGGCTTTTTCGTAATAAGGCTTACAAGCAGAACGATTACGATTGAGCCGACCATCGCGAGAACTCCGCAGTTGATCGGGCTTTGTAAGAACGATGGGAATATGCTCTTTGCAAACATGTTGAGAAGCATGATTCCCGCACCCCAGATAAAGCTTACCCAGCACGATGTCTTTGTGACCTTCTTCCAGTACAGACTTACGAGGAACGGTCCTAAGAATGCGCCGGCGAGCGCGCCCCACGAAAGTCCCATGAGCTGTGCTATGAACGTGATGTTGTGCTTATACTGAACTATCGCGATAACGGCAGAGATTAAGATGAATACCGCTATGAAGATTCTGATTATGAGAAGATTTTTCTTTTCGTCCGTCTTTTTAAGAATGACGGGGTCGATAAAGTCGAGTGTGAGAGTCGAGGACGAAGTAAGAACGAGAGAGGACAGCGTCGACATCGAAGCCGAGAGAACGAGAATAAGCGTTATCGCCATGACGGCGGGGGAGAGCGTCGAGAGCATTTCGGGGATTATGGCGTCGTAACCGTTCGATGCTACGTCGACGTTGAAAAGTCTGCCGAATCCGCCGAGGAAGTAGCAGCCGCCCGCGACTATTACGGCGAAAAGAGTCGAAATAATCGTGCCGGTGTGAACGCTCTTTTCGTCCTTAATTGCGTAGAATTTCTGAACCATCTGCGGAAGACCCCATGTTCCGAGCGACGTGAGAATTACGACATAGAGAAGTCCGCCGGGGTCGGGACCGAAGAACGAAGCGAATACGCCGGGCTGAGTAGAAACGGATTCGTCCGTTACTCTTGCCAGAGCGTCGAGCGAGCCTGTAAAACCGCCGTTTAGTTTAAGAACGCTTGCGATAATAAGCACTATGCCGAAAAGCATTATAATGCCTTGAATGAAGTCGTTGATCGCCGTAGCCATGTAACCGCCTGCGATTACGTATACTGCAGTAAGGATTGCCATTATAATAATACATACCGAGTAATCAATGCTGAACGCCATGCCGAAGAGTCTCGAAAGACCGTTGTAGAGCGAGGCGGTGTAGGGGATGAGGAATATGAATATAATTACCGAAGCCGCGATTTTCAGCCCCTTGCTGTCGAAGCGTTTTTCAAAAAACTGGGGCATTGTCGCCGAGCCTAAATGCTGGGTCATGATTCTTGTTCGTCTGCCGAGTATGACCCATGCAAGCAGCGACCCGATAAGCGCGTTGCCCAAGCCGACCCATGTCGAAGCAACGCCGAATTTCCATCCGAACTGACCTGCGTATCCGACGAATATGACAGCAGAAAAGTATGACGTGCCGTATGCGAACGCCGTAAGCCACGGACCTACTCCGCGCGAACCGAGGACAAATCCGGAAACGTCATTGCTTTTTTTACGGCAGATAAAGCCTACTGCCAGCATGACCGCGAAGAATACGACGATCAGACAGATCAGGAAGATTTTTTCTTTCATCATTTTTCTCTCCTTTTTTGACGTAAAAAAACGGCTGAGATAAGCGCAAACTTATCAAAGCCGTTTGTTATTCGTCTTAAATCAACGACATGGGCAAACAGCTTTTACAGTATAATAATAGTAGTAAGAAGTAAACATATTGTTCATCACTGTTTGTTCCTTTCGTTGTATTTCGTTATGATGATACAACAATTGACGTTAAATGTCAATAGCAAATTATTATTTTATTTCAAAAGCTCATATGTTCTCATAAATACGCAGACCGTTTTGTCATAGTCCGCGATAACGAACTGCATTTTGCCGTCCGGCGTAATTCTGATTGTAATGCCCTCTGTTTCGCAGCCGAAAGCACCGGTTACATTTCTTGTAAAGCAGTCGGTAACTTCGCCCGAGGCGAGATCAATGCTTCTGACGACTTTTTTGCCCTTGGGTGTGTTGGGGTCGAGATTAACATAGAGTTTTCCGTCGAAGTAAACGCCCGCCTGCACTCTGTCAATAGCTTCGGAAAGGTCGATTTTTTTTGCAAAGCTCATGTCTTTAAGATTAAACGCAAGGATGTAATTCGAATTGCGGAACGGTGAAGTGTAGAGAAGTCCGCTGTCCGAGTCGACTGCACACCAGGGAATGCCGTCTGGAAGATATTCGGCGTCAAGCTCATAATATGTACCGGTGTACTCAAGCGTATTCTTATCAAACAAAAGAACGAGCGGACGTTCCTCTGCTCTATCCTCTACGGGCGCATAGATTGTATCGCCGTACACGCTTATTGCGCCGATATGGTCGTAGCCTTTTTTCGTAAATTCAACGGGCAGCGCGGAGAGGTTCTTTTTGACAACTTCGCCCGACTCCGCGTCAATTTTTGCAAGAGCGGTCATGTAGAATGCCGACATTGCACCGGAAGAATAAAAATATTCTCCGTCGTTTGCGAGTCCCTGACCGGTTATAAAAGCCTCGTCGAGAACGTACTGTCTCTGAGAAACAAGTTTAGCGTCGGCGTTCGATGAGGGCATCGGGCTGATAAGTCCGCATATTCCCGCAAGAACGGCAACAAGAAGAACTTTTGCACTTTTAAAATAGGAAAAAATCTTCATTTTTTTAGCTCCTTTTAAGGTTTATAGTATAACATTATACTAAATTTAAGAAAATTTCAATATCTTTATATAAATATTGACTTCTTTTTTAATCTTTACTGTGTTACAATATTAATCGGGGTGTATAATTTATGAAAAAATACGTGATTATTGCCGTTACTCTCTCTTTGATTATGTCGGCGTTCGCTTCATGCTCTTCAAAGAAAAATGACTCGGAACCGACCTCGGGCGATATTTCCTCCGTTTTGGAGAATGAAAGCGTTTCGGGGGATTATTCGAACGTAAGTATAGATTCGAGAGTTCCGATGAAAGCGGGCGAGTGTGAAATCTATCTTGACGCTGACCATAATTCGGAGAAAAAAGACGGCGACAGCGTGCTTTACTATTCGGATTCCGACCTTGTTATGAAAAAAACGTACAGCGCGGGAAAACTCGTTTCAAAATCGATATACGGTAATTATGAGATTAAACTTACTTATACATATGATTCAAATAACGCACTGACCGAGGTTTCCGCCTCGGGCGAAGCGGGCGACGGCTCGTTTACGAAGGCTTCAATAAATTACCGCTCCGATTCGTCGATAAGTTCGTACGCGTATCTTTCATATGACAAACAAACGGATAAACACGAACTGTATTCTTATGATTTTGACTCGTCGGGCAATCTCATAAAAGGATTTGATAATTTCGAATCTTACAGCGAGGCTTTAAACAGCGCGCTTCTCGGCAGTTTCGGAATGGGATAAAGCGTATGAAAAGATTTATATTGCTTCTGCCGGTTTTTGTCATGATATTATGTCTATGTTCATGCTCCGTCGGTAAGAATAAAGGCGCGCCCGAGCCCGACACGGATTCGCATATTATAGACGATTCGGTAACGTTCACGGCGAGAGACGGCGAGGTTCTGATTGCCGACGGCAGAAATTATTACGTTCTTACATTCGAAAACGACAGGGTTAAGAGTACGTCGTACGCGCTTCACTTCCTTGACCCGGATTCGGCATCGGCGATGTGTGACGCGTATAAAAAGGATATGGGTTCTCTCTATACGGACGTGCGTCTTGACGGGACATATCTTATACTAACGTATTCGGATAAAAACGAAAATTCGTTAAACGGTTTAAGCCGTGCGCTCATAGAGCAGACGTACGGGGATATGATTATGAATTAAATATTTTGATTTATAAAGTCAGCGGAACTGCGGATTTAATACTGCGGTTCCGTTTTTTTGTTTTAAGTTTAAATATTTTATTCGGTCAAAGTGTGACATATTATACGTTCCTTTTTGCGTATAATCTTATTAAAGGCGGTGAAAAAATGCAGACCGTTTACATAGACGTGCTTGTTTTGTTAAATTCCGTAATAAGTCTTTTTTTAATATTGATAACGTCGCTTCTGCTTCGGTGTTCTCCGTCTTCGTTGCGAACGGCGGCGGGAACGTTCCTCGGCGGGGCGTATTCACTGCTGATATTTGCTCCGGACATGGGCGTTTTTGTTTCGCTTTTAGTTAAAATTCTGTTGTGTGTTTCGGTCGTATCGGTTGTTTTCAAGCCGTCGGGCATTCGGTATCTTATCAAATGCCTGGGAGTCTTTATCGGCGTAAATTTTGCGTTTGCGGGACTTATGATAGGTTTGAAAACGCTTATCCTCCCGGAGGGCATGGAGTACAGAAACGGCGCGGTGTATTTTGATTTCGGATTCATACCCCTTATGCTGGCGGTTGTTATGTGCTATCTGCTTACATTGTTTTTTAATTTTCTTTCATCTAAAACGCGGATGGACAAAATTTACGACGTTTCGCTTCAGCTGGGCGATAAACAGATAGAGTGCCGCGGTCTTCTCGACACGGGCAACACGCTTACCGACCCGTTCACGGGCGAGGGCGTTATGATAATAGATAAACAAACGGCTCAAAAAATAGCCGACGGAGATATCCTCGAATTTATCGACAGCGTACATACGGGCAATATAGATTCGGCGGCTCGGAAGCATATAAAGGGAACGAGAGTTCTCCCGTTTTCGTCCGTCGGCGGGCGCGGGCTTATGCCGTCGTTTCACACGGACAGAATTACCGTAAGGGACGGAAAAAATAAAACGGTTATAGAAAACGCGGAAATCGCCGTTTCGAAAGAACAGATGAGAAACGAAACGGGAATACTGTTAAATCCGTATATGATGAGAAATTTGGAGTGGGTCAAAAAATGAAATTTATAAATTTGCTGAAAGAAAAATTCTCGGATTTAAAACAAAAAATCGCAGTTTTGCTGTTTGCGGACGATATTTTTTACGTCGGAGGTCCGCAGACTCTGCCCCCTCCGCTTAAAAAGAAAGAGGAAGAGGAGTGCATGGCGCGTCTTGCCGACGGGGATGAATCCGTAAGACAGACTCTTATAGTTCATAATTTAAGACTTGTCGTATACATAGCGAAAAAATTTGAAAATTCGGGAGTCGGAGTCGAGGATCTCGTTTCGATAGGTACGATAGGGCTGATAAAGGCGGTAAACACATTCCGTCCGGATAAGAATATAAAGCTTGCGACATACGCGAGCCGATGCGTTGAAAACGAGATATTGATGTATCTCAGAAAAACATCGTCTCTTAAAAATGAAATATCCTTTGACGAACCGCTCAACACCGACTGCGACGGAAACGAGCTTCTGCTGTCGGACATTCTTACCTTAGACGGTGAGTGCGTTAACAGAAACATTGAGTACGAGGACGAAAAAAGAACGCTTATGAGAGTTCTCGAATGTCTCGACGAACGCGAGAGACTGATAATCGATATGCGTTTCGGCATGAGAGGGAACAAGGAACATACGCAGAAAGAAGTTGCGGATATCATGGGAATATCGCAGAGCTATATATCAAGACTCGAAAAACGCATAATTTCAACATTAAAAAAAGAAATGGTTAAATTTGAATAAACATATTGATATTTTTCTAAGAAATGTTGTATACTGTATTAAACATATTTCTTAGGGTGATGTAATTGAAAAATCCGATCGGCTTTCTGTTTTCAAAAAAAGCGGACGAGGGGTACGTTCCGAATATTGATTTGTTCGCCCATTCCGTAGGTCTGTGCGGTCAGAATATGACGTATTCGTTTGTTTCCGGATGGTGGTTTACGTTCTGTATCGACATTCTCGGAATCGACCCGAGAAAAGTCGGCGCAATAACGTCGATAAGCCGTCTGTGGGACGCGGTAAACGACCCGCTTATCGGCTCGCTTGTCGATAAGATAAGATTTAAAAACGGCGAAAAGCTCCGTCCGTACACGATTATAACGCCCCCGATAATAGGCGTGCTGTCGCTGTTGATGTTCGTTAAATTCAATTTTACACCCGGTGTAATTCTTGCGCTTATGATGGTGCTTTACTTCTTCTGGGATCTTACGTATTCGTTCCAGGACGTTGCGCTGTGGGGACTTATCGCTGTTTCGTCGCCTCATTCCGAGGAGCGTACGAGAGTTGCGCAGTGGATATCGATAGGCGCGGGCGCGGGTGCCGCTCTCGTCGGACTGTTCCCGAACATGCTCGGCGATAACGTCTTGAATGCTCTGCATACTAATGTTGCGACGATGTATCTTGTCGGCGGACTTATATTCGGTCTGGGCGGAGAGCTTCTGTCAATGTCCGCGGGCAGGCAGAAAGAGCGTATTAAAGCAGAAACCGAAAAGTCGGATTCCATAAAGGATATATTCAGCGGGCTTATGCATAATAAGGTCCTGCTTACTATTTCGCTTGCAAGATTTTTACAGCAGGTCACGCCCGTTCTCGACTGGATTCACTTCTTCGAAAGCAGTGTTTCATACGATGTCGGTTCAATACATATTGACGGCGGAAACGCGCAGTTCTTATTCGGACTTATTACGGGTATTCCCGGAACGTTCTGCCTGTTTGCGGCTACGAAAATCGTAGATAAGATAGGCGGAAGAAAGCGTCTGCTTGTCTCCTCGCAGATTTTTGCGATAGTGCTTAGAATTATTTCGTATTTTATAGGATATAAGAGCATAGGTCAGATGGCGGTCGTTATGGTTCTGTATGCCGTAATGCAGATACCTGCCATGATGATGGATATATGCCACCGTTCGCTGATTTCAGACTCTATTGACTATGTAGAGTGGAAAACGGGCGTTCGAAACGAGGGTATTTCATTCTCCATACAGAACTTTATTTCAAAAATGCAGTCGGCGGTCACTTCGCTTATCAAGGGCGGAATTCTCTCGCTTCTTCACTACGACCAGACGATTACGCGTAAATACAATCAGAACGCGACGTATATCAAATGGCAGTGGCCGATATTTATGCTGGGTCCCGTTGTCGGCGCGGTTATGTATCTTATCGTAATATGCTTTGTAAAGGACGATAAGGCTCTGAAAGAACAGGTCGAACGCGAACTTAAGGAGCGCAGAGAGCTTCGTGCAAAGGAAAAAGCGGAAGCCGAACAGACCGTTTCGGTTCAGAATTAATTATTGAATATAATAATGCGGTTCCGGATTTAACTTCGGAACCGCAATTTTTATATTGTATTTATAATTGTTTCAATATTATCGGGGTCGTGCTCGATTTCTTTTGAATAAAGTCTTGCAGTGTACGCGATTTTCTCCTTTTGACTGACAGCCGATTGATTCCGTTTTGCATATCGAATAACAGAACCGAGCGAGAAAATAATAAATTCAGCCTTCGAAATTATATTGCCGTCGTTTATCGCTTTGGGAATATATCTGTAAACGAAATAGATTAGAATGTTTTTTAACAGAATATCGTTTTCGTCAATATTTCCCGGCTCGTTTTCTTCCGAATTTAAAACTCTGCGCCATTCGTCCGTGAGAATTTCCAGGCTTGAGAGAACGCCGTAATAATCGAATTCTTTTATTTCGCAGAGTTCGGGCGTCAGGCTGTCTGCGGATGAATAATCGTCTGTTTCGATAAGTTCCTGAAACCGTACAGCCAGCGAATAAATCAAAGAAACTGCGTCGTTTACCGAATTATGCTCAATGATCCCGAACATTTTTTGTCTTAATTTAAACAGCGCGGGCAGCAGCGGGTCGTCGATTATATATTCAGGAATTTCGTCGGTTTCCTTTGTATTGTAAAATGTAAGCGAGGTTTTGTCTTTGAGAATATCAATGACTGCGGGACAGGAAAGCGACAGACTTATCTCCGTAATACCGCCGTATCCCTCGACAAAACGGGGGTGCTGTCTGCAAACCTCGCACAGCGCGTTTTCGCCTTCGTTAATTATGATATCGCACAGGTTGTTTTCATTGAGAAACGGACATCTGCCGTTTTTTTGAATAAAGACCGCGTCGGAATCCTCGTCGATTCTTATATTTTCGATTACCGTTTTTCCGAATTCGGTATCATAATATTTATACTGTTCGTATGTATCGGGGTCGATAATTATATCCCACCCCTTACAGCACGTGTCGGGACATTTCGAGGCTGTGCATTTAAAAAGAGGGTAATGATCTTCAAATACGTATTTCATCAATATCCCTTTGCGAAATAATGCTCGAAATAATTTATCGCGCAGTTATATCTGTCGCGGTTCCAGTCCGCGCCCATTATGATTACCAAAAGCGCGCGTCCGTCCTTTTCCGCCGCCGCGGTGAGACAGCATCCTGCCTCGCTCGTCGTGCCGGTTTTCATGCCCATGGCGTAGTCGTAGTAATAGCCCGAACCATGCCAGAGAAGTTTATTCGAATTGTCATATGTAAGCGTCTGACCCGATTCGATCGTTATTGTCTTTCTGTACCATGAGGCGATAAGTCTTAACGTGCGGTTCCAGTATACCTGCTTTGCAATTAAAGCCATATCTCTCGCGCAGGTATAGTGGTCGGAGTACGGGAATCCCGAGGGGTTGACAAAGTGCGTGTTTATACAGCCCAATTCTTTTGCCGTCTGATTCATAAGATTTACGAATTTATTGAGTGCGGTCTGATTCGAGAGATTATAACCGTATAAATATTTAGCCGTCTGAACAGCTATGCAGTAAGCGGAGTCACAGCCGGAGGGAAGCAGAAGTGAAGTTATCAAATCCTTCATTGTCATTCTGTATCCTGGTCTTATGTATGAAAGCGACGAATTGGATTCGGTAAGGTAAATTTCGCTTCCTACCGTAATCACGTAATCCATCGGTACATATTTTGACGCAACGAGCGCGGTCATAAGTTTAGTCATGCTTGCGGGGTATGCCGCTGTTGTCGCATTGTACGAATAAAGCATCTGGTCGTTTGTAAGGTCGTAAACGACCGACTCTCTGAATGCGTAGCCCTCGCTTCCGAGAACTTTGCCCGAATCGACGGGCTTCATTCTGTCTCTTGTCGTCGTGACGGGCTTTTGCGTTGCCGGGGGCTTAGTTGTATGCGGTTTTGTTCCGGTGACGGTTTTTGACGTGTCTATGCCCAAAAGGTCTATGAGCAGAAGTCTTGCGTCGGTAATCGTCAGTCTGCCGTTTTTGTCCATGTCGAAAACGGATATGTCGATACCCTCGGGTAAAACATCGAGTTTTGCGGATATTCTCAGTATTATGCGTACGTCAGATATTGTAAATCTGCCGTCGCCGGTAAGGTCGTAATCTTTGTATGATTTAACTTTAATCGAGGACGGCTCTTCTTCCTGTGTTGCTGTTTCCTCGTGAGAAGAACTTTCATTTACCGCAAATGACGGAACGAGAAATACCGATAATACGAGAACAAGAGACAGTATTAAAGATAGAGATGCGTTAAGATATTTTTTCATTTTATTATCACGTCCGAAAATTATTTTTTAGTTGTCAGCGTAAAGCTTTCCTGTCTGCCGTGTCCCGTAATTTTAAGCGTCTCATCATCAATTTCGACGTCGGCAAACGTACATTCCTCACCTTCCGCCATGGATCTGAATATGACGAACGGCTTGCCGTCTATGAGCATTACCGAGCCGTCGTGATAGTGACCCGAAAATACGGCTCTTATCTTATCGTTACAGCACAAGGTGTCCATTATTTTATTGCGGTTTAATATATAGTGGTTTCTGAACGGGTTGTTTATAAGTTCGCAGTCGGGATCGGGAATTATAAACGGGAAGTGGGTAAATACGAGAATTTTCTTATCGCTTTCGTACACCGTTTTTTCGAACCACTGAATCTGCTCCTCGTCAAGATAGGGAGTATACCACGCCATCTCATGATCCGGGTACGGCTTCTCGGGGTCGTCCATCGCCGCGTCGAGAACGATTCCGAGGTATTCGCCCGCGTCAAACGTATAATATCTGTTCGGCATGCCGAGAATTTTGTAATAATCATGCTTGTCCGAGCTTGTGTCGTGGTTGCCTATCGCAGAGTAGAATTTACGTCCCGACGCTTTGAAAATATCGGCAATCTCGCCGAGCAGTTCGAGCTGGGGCTTATATTCGGGGTACCCGTCCGCCGTGTCGCCGAGATTAACGATAAAGCCGTTGTCTTTATTTTCGCTCTCAAGCGCCTCTTTTAGTTTTTTTGCAGAGAGAGAGTTTAATCTGTCGCCGTTATTGAGTCTGTCGGAATAGTGCATATCCGTAACGGCAGTAAATTTTGTCATAATAATCGCCTCACAAATATTTATAATACCATAATATAAATTTATTTGCAAACAGAATATACCGATTTTTTGACAGTGTTTTTTGTAGTCTATACCCAATTTATTATAAATGTCCATAGGCAAAATGCACATGATAATTTTTTTGTTTTAAGAGCAATTAATAACTATCGACAAAAATTAATTAGCCGATTGACAATTATATTTTTCCGTCTTATAATTAGCGTGTACTAAAAAAATGGTTAGGAGGGTTTACCGATGATAAAGACGTTGGCGGGATGTATCAGAGAGTATAAAAAACAGACGATTCTGACCCCCGTTTTTATTGTGTTCGAGGTAATGCTTGAGTGCGTTATACCGTTCATTATTTCGCGGTTCGTCAATGAAATCAAAGCGGGCTGCGACTTTTCGGAGATTTTAAAATACTCCGGCGTGCTTATTTTGATGGCTGTTATGTCGCTTGTTTTCGGCGCGCTCGCCGGTAATACGTGTGCGACCGCTTCGTGCGGATTCGCAAAGAATTTAAGAAAGGATATGTTCTATAAGATTCAGACTTATTCGTTTGAGAATATCGACAGATTCTCGACGGCAAGTCTTGTTACGCGTCTGACGACGGATATTAATAATATTCAGATGGCGTTTATGATGATTATCAGAATTGCGATACGCGCCCCGCTTATGATGATATTCGCATTTACAATGGCGTTTATAATGGGCGGAAAGCTCGCGTTCGTTTTCGCGTTTGAAATTCCGTTTCTTGCATTCGCGCTTCTGATTATCGGAAAGAAAGTTATGCCTTTATTTAAAAAAGTTTTCAGAAAGTACGATAAGTTAAACGAGTCCGTACAGGAAAATGTAAAGGGCATGCGCGTTGTCAAGGCGTATGTAAGAGAGGATTATGAGAATAAAAAATTTGCCGCCGCGTCCGATGACGTACGTTCGGATTTTACAAAGGCGGAGAAAATTCTCGCGCTCAATAACCCCATGATGCAGTTCTGCATGTACTGTACGATGATAGTTGTTCTGACTCTCGGCTCTTATCTTATAATAACGACCACGGGTTCGTCTATCGACGTCGGTCAGCTTTCATCAATGCTTACTTACGGATTTCAGATTCTCTCGTCTCTTATGATGCTCTCGATGATAATCGTCATGATAACCATGTCGGGCGAATCGGCAAGGAGAATTACCGAGGTTTTAAACGAGGACAGCACTCTTAAAAACTGTGAAAATCCCGAGCATACCGTAAAGGACGGAAGCATTGATTTCGACTCGGTAAGTTTCAGATACTCCCGCAGGGCTGAGCGTGACGCTCTCGAAAACATTAATCTTCATATCAAATCCGGCGAGACGATAGGTATTATCGGCGGTACGGGTTCGTCGAAATCGACGCTCGTTCAGCTTATATGCCGTCTTTACGACGCGACCGAGGGAACCGTGAAAGTCGGCGGTCTTGACGTAAAGAAATACGATATAGATTCGCTTCGAAATCAGGTTGCTGTCGTTTTGCAGAAAAACATCCTTTTCTCCGGTACAATAAAGGAAAACCTTCGCTGGGGCAATAAGGAAGCGACCGACGAAGAGATGAAGGAGGCGTGCAGACTGTCCTGCGCGGACGAATTTATAGAAAAGTTCCCCGACAAATACGACACGTATATCGAGCAGGGGGGCGCGAATGTCTCCGGCGGACAGAAGCAGAGACTCTGTATCGCAAGAGCCTTGCTTAAAAAACCGAAAATACTGATTCTCGACGACTCCACGTCAGCGGTCGATACAAGAACCGACGCGCAGATAAGAGACGCGATGAAACGGTATATTCCCGATACGACAAAAATTATAATCGCACAGCGTATATCCTCGGTTCAGGACTCCGACAGAATCATAGTTATGGATTCCGGCAGAATCAACGCCGTCGGAACGCATGACGAACTTCTTAAAAACAACGAGATATACCGCGAGGTATACGAGTCGCAGAACAAGGGAGGCGAGAACAATGAGTAAGCCGAATTTTCCTAAAGGCGGACGCGCTCCCGGGCAGTCCGCGCCGAAAGGCACTATGGGCAGAATTATAAAAACCTTGTTCGGATTTTACCCCGTTCTCGCGCCGATAATCGTTTTCTGTATAATTTTCAACGCCGTTGTAAGTTCGATTCCGGCAATATTCATGCAGAACGTTATCGAGATTATCGAACAGCATTTCAAAACGGGTGACTGGGCGGGCGCAAAACCGCAGATTATAGAGAAAGTAACGGTTCTCGTTATTTTCTATACGCTTTCGCTTATCGCGGGATTTGTTTATACCCGTCTTATGGCGATAATGACTCAGGGCTTCTTGTGTAAAATGAGAGATAAGATGTTCTCGGGCATGCAGAAACTGCCGATAAAGTATTTTGATACGCATAACCACGGCGATATAATGAGTTATTATACTAACGATATCGACACGTTAAGACAGATGATATCTCAGAGCTTTCCGCAGTTTCTGACTTCTGCGATAACCGTTGCCACCGTTTTCGGAATTATGGTGTATTACAGCGTCTGGCTGACTCTCGTAGTCGTTCTCGGAGTTGTCGTGATGGTTCTCGTTACAAAGAAAGTCGGCGGAAATTCCGCTAAATACTTCATCCGTCAGCAGATAGCCATAGGCAAGACCGAGGGCTATATCGAAGAGATGATGAACGGTCAGAAGGTCGTAAAGGTTTTCTGTCATGAGGAAGAGTCGTGCAAAAAGTTCGACGAGATAAACGACGGACTTTACCGTGACGCGCAGAGTGCAAATAAATTTGCAAACATGCTCATGCCCATTCTCAATAATATAGGAAACGTACTTTATGTTATAGTTGCGGTAACGGGTGCGGTTCTAATGCTTACGGGGGCTGGGAATATAAGCGTTTCGGGTATGGCGTTCAGCATAAGCATTATTGTTCCGTTCCTTAACATGACAAAGCAGTTTTCGGGCAACATAAGCCAGCTTTCACAGCAGGTTAACTCCGTTGTCATGGGACTTGCGGGCGCGGCGAGAGTTTTTGCGCTGACTGATGAAAAGCCCGAGACAGACGACGGTTATGTAACGCTTGTAAACGCTAAGGAGGACAACGGCGTTCTTACAGAGTGCAAAGAGCGCACGGGCGTATGGGCGTGGAAGCATCCGCATGAGGACGGCACTGTAAGCTATACGCGCCTTGCGGGCGACGTGACGCTCGACGACGTTGACTTCGGATATACCGAGGACAAAATCGTTCTTCATAATATTTCCGTATATGCAAAGCCCGGTCAGAAAGTCGCGTTTGTCGGAGCTACGGGCGCGGGCAAGACGACGATTACGAATCTTATCAACAGATTCTACGATATCGCGGACGGAAAAATACGCTACGACGGTATCAATATAAATAAGATTAAAAAATCCGACCTTCGTCGTTCGCTCGGTATGGTACTTCAGGATACGAATTTATTTACCGGTACTGTTATGGACAATATCAGATACGGCAGACTCGACGCGACGGACGAGGAGTGCATAGCGGCGGCGCGTCTTGCGGGCGCTGATGATTTTATTACGAGACTTCCCGACGGATATAATACAATGCTCTCGGGCAACGGCGCGAATCTCTCGCAGGGTCAGAGACAGTTAATCTCGATAGCGAGAGCCGCGGCGGCAGATCCGCCTGTTATGATTCTCGACGAGGCTACGTCGAGCATAGACACGCGTACCGAGGCGATAGTTCAGCGCGGTATGGATTCGCTGATGAAAGGCAGAACCGTATTCGTAATAGCTCACAGACTGTCGACCGTTAAGAATTCGGACGTTATAATGGTTCTCGACGCAGGACGCATAATCGAGCGCGGAAGCCACGACGACCTTATTGCAAAGCGCGGAGTTTACTATCAGCTTTACACCGGTGCGTTTGAATTGGAATAGCAAAAGACAGCCGAACCCCATAAGCCCAAAACGCACCGTTTCCATAGATGCAATCCGATGTATTTCGGGTGCGGGGCAGTTTAGATTCATCATATTTTCGTTTCGACTCTCTTTTTGCTGTAATACTTGAAATGCCGGGGATATTATGATAAGATATCCTCAGCATTTTAATTTAAGGAGATTTTTCAGTATGAGTTGTTATTTTACAAAAGACGGCGCGCCTTTTGTTCCCGAGAACATTAATCCCGAGCTTGTAAAGATATGCGCCGTTATAATCAAGAACTGCCATCTCAAAGTTAAGTATCAGATGAGAACGTCGGCTCTTTCCTCTGCGTTAAAGGGCGGGAAACCGGATCATATGAAGGAAACGGCGCTTAAATGCATTGAGAAGAATAAGCCCGCTTACAATCAGGACATGTCCCTTACGGGCGTTAAAATTGCCGATATAGACGATTCGTTCTTTGATGATAAGGACGACGCGTTTTTCGCTTCGACTCTTAAACTTCTTATCGACTTTGCGGCTATAAATACCGTAGTCGAGGCGGGGCTTATACAGCTTCTCGCCGCCGCGTGCGAAAAGCAGACCGGCACGCCTCTTAACAAGACGTATTTCTTTACGAATCAGACCGAGGTTCTCGACGACCCCGACGACGAGGAAGAAAACGAGAATACGGAAGAATAAAATATCGTAAATGATAAAAAAGTCTCGGAATCTGAATTTCCGGGACTTTTTGTCTTACAGTGCGCTTTAATTTTGTTTTCTGACTATTCTGTACTCGTCGTCCGCGCGGTAGTACGGACAGTTATAATTTGAATACGTCATAAATCTTAACATTTCGTCCTCGTCCATGTCGACGTCGCAGTAATACTCCTGCATGTCCTCGTCATAGCAGAGATTTTCACACGTATCACAGTCGGAACGAAGCGTCTTTTTTGAGTTTTTATCCATTGAATCCTCCGAGGAGTATAAATTATAGGATAATTATAGCATGATATATTTAAAGTATCAATGTTGAAATTGTGCAAATAATAATGTATAATCAAAATATGGAAAAGTACAATGTTGTAAGAAGCCGGCGAAAGACGCTTGCGATTCATATAGAAAATGATTTGTCCGTGACGGTAAAGGCTCCGCTGTTTCTGTCTGACGAGGTTATAAAAAGAGAAGTCGAAAAACACGAAAAGTGGATAGAAAACACGCGGGAAAAAATTAAAAAACGGGCGAGTGAAAAGCCGGACTTGAATGAGACGGAAAAGGAACGGCTTAAAAAAGAAGCGTACGAATACTTAAGCGAACGCACAAGGTATTACAGCGGAAAAACCGGGTTAAAATATTCTTACGTTAAAATAACGTCCGCCGAAAAGCGTTTCGGGAGCTGTAATTCAAAGGGCGGGATATGCTATTCATACCGTCTCATGCTTTATGACAAACGTGCCGTCGATTACGTCGTTGTTCACGAGCTTTGTCATACCGTACATATGAACCACTCCGCGCGGTTTTACGCGCTGGTTCAGAGTATACTTCCCGATTGGAAAGAGCGGGAAAGACTTTTAAAGGGCGGATGACATAAAATGAAAAGGGCGAATCTTATAATAATTCAGATTATTGTTTCGGCGGTGAGCGTTATAGGAATTAATATTATATCGTCGGATATGAATAAAGCCGATACGCCGTCGAACGCGGTGCTTGTAAATTGTATTTTTTATGATAATACGGAGGAAATATAAATGATAAGAGACGTTACAGCCGCCGTTTTTATTAAAGACGGCAGAGTTATGATATGCCGCCGCCCGCCGAATAAGGGCAACGCGCTCAAATGGGAGTTCCCGGGCGGAAAATCGGAGCCGGGCGAGACTCTCGAGGAGTGCTTAAAACGCGAATGCGAGGAGGAACTGGGAATCGAAATTTCCGTCGGCAGTGAAATATGCGCGACCGAATACGAATACCCCGATATTACGGTAAAACTTCACTTCATGCTGTCAAAAATAGTATCGGGAACACCGGAGCTTAAAGAGCATGTCGATATTAAATACATAACGAAAAGCGAACTGTCAGATTATGATTTCTGTCCTGCGGACAGGGATATAGTTAAAATTCTTGCGGAGGAAAATTATCTTGACTGATTTTACATTAAAAACATTCAGAGTAAACGACGTATCTTTTGTAAACAGACTTGTTCCGAATACTAAAATCGAGATAGGCAACAAGTATTCATATAACGTCGGATATTCGAAAAACAATATATGCCGGGGCGAATTCACGGCTGAAATATTTGATAAAAACAACAGTGACAATTTCTACATAAAAGTTGTTCTCGTCGGCGTGTTTTCATTCAATGAAGGGACAAAAAAAGAAAAACTCCACGTCGATACGTTCAAAGCTCTTTTCCCGATTGTACGTTCGTATATTATTACTCTTACGTCGAACGCGGGTATTCCGCCCGTCATAATTCCGAATGCGGACATAGACAATCAGGATATATACCGCGTCGATCTAAACAATAACAACAGGGAATCATAAAATAAGATATGAATAACACAAAAAGCGTTCCCGCATTTTTCAGAAAAGCGGATTTACCCGATTACGACTGCGGCGACGGAGTGATAATGAAAATATACCGTTCTTCGTCAATGGAAGAATTAGATTTGTATGTCGACGAATTATTGTCGGCGGGATTCTCTCTTTACGATAAGCAGATAAGAGAGAATAACAGATTTTACGTTTTCTTTTCGGGCGATACAAAAGTATTTGCAAGTTTCTGCGAGTGCGATAATACAGTAAGAATTATTATTGATAATTACACTGTTCTGCCCTCGAAAAATCCCGAATACGCAGCAAAAATTACAGATACGGTTCTCTATCAGTTCGAAACCGACCACAGCCTTATTGACTGCGGAATGTGCTATATCGTAAAATGCTCAGACGGCAGTTTCTTCATAATCGATTCCGCGCACATGTACTCGGTAAACGACAACGACAGAATTCATGATTTTTTGCGTTCGATTAACGGAGCAGAAGAGAAAATACATATCGCAGGCTGGTTTTTCAGCCACGGTCATACGGATCATATATGCAAGTTCATGGATTTTCTCAAATACAATATGTCCGACTGCGTTATCGACGGGATTTATTATAACTTTGTCGCGCCCGGTCACAAGGACGAGGGCGAATGGGAGGAATCCGAAAGAGCGGTCAGAATCAATTTTGCTTCGCTTCTGAAAGAACATCCCGAGATTAAAAAATATAAGCTCCATTCGGGTCAGCATTTTTACATAAACGAACTCGAATTCTACGTGCTTGCGACTCATGAGGACGTTTATCCGAATTCTATGAGTAATTTTAACGACACGTCAACGGCTCTGATGATGACGTACGAGGGTACGCGCGTAAGTTTCCCCGGAGACGGCGGACGAATGATAAGCGACGTTATGACGTCGAGATATTCGGATGAATTAAAATGCGATATTATGCAGGTTTCACACCACGGACACATGGGATGCAGAACGGAATTCTATGAGAAATCCGGCGCGAAAACCGCGCTGTTTCCGAATACGAGAATTAAGCTTGACGAGGAAAACGAGAAGCTTGAGGAGAACCGCAGAATAATAGAACTCGCCGACAGATATTACGTTTCGAGCGAGGGAACCGTGGGACTGCCCCTGCCGTATAAGGCGGGGAGCGAGATTGTATACCCGGACGAAACGACGGAGAATTTCGACGGAATATACGCGCTGTGGGGATACGAATATACGGATGATTTTAAGGAGAAAGTCAGAAACGATTTTCTTAAACGGCATAATTTAAAATAACAAAAACGCGGATTCCGAAATGAACGGAGTCCGCATTTTTGCAGTTATATATAAATTTTAATGTCAGCTGACAGAATTATTTAATGTCAGTCGATTGCCTTGAACGCTTCGTCAAGCGCTGCGATAAGGTCGTCCGAATTTTCTATTCCTATTGAAAGTCTTATCGTATTCGGTTTGATGCCCTGCTCGGCAAGTTCTTCTTCGTTCAACTGCGAGTGGGTCGTGCTGGCGGGGTGAATTACAAGAGACTTAACGTCCGCAACGTTTGCAAGAAGCGAGAAAATTGCGAGATTGTCTATGAATTTCTTGGCTTCATCAGCTCCGCCTTTAATTTCGAATGTGAATATCGAGCCTGCGCCGTTCGGGAAATATTTTTTGTATAGCTTATGACTCGGCTCCGTTTCAAGCGAGGGGTGATGAACAGCCTCTACCTTGGGATTCGAATTCAGATATTCTACGATTTTAAGCGCGTTCTGAACATGTCTCTCGAGTCATGGAAAACATATGATGTTGTAGCGTATATCGGAACCGCCCTCGCGTCGGTGACGGGGTCGGGCTGTTCCTGTCCTATATGTAACTGTTTTGTTTCAAAGCTCCAGTTTGCCGAATTCTTTATATCTGCCATTGTTAATTCCTCCGTTAATTGTTTTATTGTATTTTTTGTAATTAAACTTATGAATTTAAGTGAGAATTAACGGTACATTCGGTCTGTAGATGAACAATATCTTTTCACTTTTATAATTTGCGTTTTCATATTGTTCAGCTCCTTTTCATGCCCTGATTATATCAGCGTGTGTTTTGTTTGTCCAATACTTAAAACGAATCGAACGTTATAGATAAAACCTATATATTAAGTAGGAATTTGACGGCAAAAAAACAAACCCGATTTTTCGAGTTTGTTTCTTCTTTTTCTTTTTTTGTTATTCCTCGGCTTCTTCGAGAATTCCGGTATATCTTGCGTACCAGTAGGACATTAAAAAGCTTGACGCGGGCTGTATCCGTCCGTCTCCGCGGTGGTCGGGCGAAAACGAATTTCCGCTTTGATGAATCGAATTTATCTCGTCGTATGGGAGCGGTTCTTTCAAAAGCGCGGGTTCGTTGAACTGCGCCTGAATCGTATCGTAATCGAGGTCTTTTCTCTTTGAATTCGTTATCGTGTATACTGCGGTATCGAGCGGGTTTTCTTTAAGCGAACGAACGGACATTGCTATATCGTCGTCGTTTCCCGTAAATACGGCGTGTACGAACGTGTAAAAAGGCTGTCTTTCGAGTTTGATATACTGCCAGTGATCCTCGAGTCCGCACAGATAGTATTTCTTTAAATCCTCGTCCTCTTCGAGCGTCAGAAGTATAAGAGAGCTTAAAAACGCGAGACGGTCGTCTATCTGGCAAATATGTGCGTCGCGGATTTTGTGTCTCATTACGTTTAACGGATAATGGTGCTTTTTAATCATATCTCTGTAAAGACTGTCCCATTTTTCATCTTTTGAGACGTATGAGCAGACTTTTAAGTACATTAAAAATTCAAGAGAATTCGTACCGCGTTCGCCGAACCATCTGTCCTCGTGGTTTAATGATTCGGGGTTCCACATTGCCCACGTCGTCGGCAGACCGTCACGGTCTACCAGTCTGAACGAATTTGAAACGATATGCTCCGCGATTTTGCACAGAGCTTCGCCTATCGTTTTCTTTTCCTTTTCGTCGGCGCACAAACGGTAATAAACGCTCAGCCCGAAGAAATGTCCCGTGATCTCGTCGCTCGACGTGTCTCCGCGCCATTCGCACGATTTGTCGGGGGAGAGTGACCACTCCCTGTGTCCGTTGCCGAACCCGCGTTCGCCCGGGTATCTTACGGCTCTTGCGGGGAAGCCGTCTATTCCCGTTATATTTTCTAAGAATAAAAGTGCGTTCATCCCGCGTCTTGCTCTCTCGAGTGCGTCATTTTTGCCTGTTACGGCGTATCTGAAGCACTCTGCCGCGATGTGCCACGAAGTCCATAAACCGTCGTTGTCGGAGATATGAACGCTTCCGTCGGGCAGCAGAGCGGAGACAAAACCGCGTCTTATATTGTGTTTTTCGATTTCTTCTTCGTAATAATCAGCCTTTTGCCTTAACGTGTATTCAAATGACGAAATGACGTAAAGTCCGCAGTCCGTCGAGGCAAAAATCATATCCCCGTCGGGTAAAACCGCGATATCGTTTATCTTTCCGTCCCCGACCCATCTTTCGGCGGGGAAGTACTTTTTTTGTCCGTCTTTAATTCTGATAACGCCGACGTCGGAAGCAAAATAAACTCCGCCTTTTTCATCGAAAACCGTTTTGTACACGGCGTTTTTCGGAAGCTGTGATATTCTGTCGGGACTGAGCCATGCGTTCGTCGTATCGTAAATATAAACGCCGTTGTCTGTTCCGACCCAGAGATAGCCCGTTTTGTCGAAATCGAGCGAATTTATTTTACCCTCCGGCATACCGCACGTGCCGGGGTGAATATTCTGCCACTCCATGCGTTTGCCGTGAATTACGCTTATGTTAGTTTCCGTTGCGGCGAATACGGTTTTCTCTCCGACGGCGAGAGCAAGAGCTTTTCCGCCCTCGACTCTGCGCGCAAGAGCGTCGTTTGTGAGAGTTTTGTCCGTTTTGTAAATCGTGTTTTCCGTAAGAACCCAAATATCGGAGTCTTTTTCTTCGATTCCGACTATTTTCGAGTCGAAAAGTCTTGATGTTATCCCGTTGTCCGTCAGAATGTAAACGCAGTTTTCCGCCGAGACGTATATGTCCGAATTTTCTGAAACATAAATTGAATCGGCTTTTATATCCGAACGCAAAAAGCTCTCTTTGCTTTTTAAATCTATCTCGGTTATACCCTCGTCTGACGAAGCGAGAACCGCATTTTTATAAATAGCCGTTGATATTATTTTCCTGCCGGGCAGTAAAATGTCTCTTTTATTTTGTCTGAATCTGCCAGAAACATAGGCTCCGTTGGATTTCGTCATTTATCAACACTCCGTTTCGAAAAAATAGTAACATATAAACATATTAATGTCAAATGCACGCTTTTGCAAAACAGCCGTCAGGCAAATAAAAAACGGCAGATTTCCGAATAGAAATCTGTCGTTTTTGGTGCCGGCGGCGGGGGTCGAACCCGCACGGGTTATTAGCCCAACGGATTTTGAGTCCGCCTCGTCTGCCAATTCCAACACGCCGGCTTTTATTGCCGCACTTTTTTAAGCGCATTAAAAATTATAACTTAAATACTCAAAAAAATCAAGTATTTTTTAACAAAATTACCGTTCACAATTTATTCAAAACAATGAAAATTATTCTGAATACATTAAATCGACAAAAATATAGATTGTGTCGCTTGCTTTGTATAAATTAAACGTATATAATAAGAGTGGAGTATATTACAGTGGTATTTCTGTGTATATCACAAAATTTAAAAAGGAGATGACACTACATGAAATTAACGAAAAAAGTTCTTTGTGTTTTACTTTCAACTGTTTTCTTATTTTCGGCAGTGTCCGTCGGTTTCGTCTCGTTTGCGGATGACGAACAGTTAGACTCGAGTTATAACACTCTTGCCTACATGTTCTTTAAAACGCACACAGAGTCCTCCGGCGGTTATAACAAGACAGTGATCGATACTGATGAAAACGGCGTAAAGAAGGCAAGTATCATACGCGACATGAATCAGTATACGGTCGAAAATAAACAGGGTGATTATGTTTATAATGACTCAAGTTCGAACACGGTTCGTTCGTTTGCCTACAACCATAAGGTTACGGCTCTTGACGACGGTTCCAACAGCATCAGAAATGCCGCGATTCAGTTCTATGCAATTGCGGACAATATCATGAGCACGACCTACGGTATCGGAAATTACACTATTCCGATGATAGCCGATACCGTTAAGAATAAGCTTCGCGCCATGAAGGACAGCGACGGCAATTTCCTTTACTTCGACGGCTATTCGTACTTCGTTGACGCTCTCGGCGATCTTGTCGGCGTTTCGGATCACAAGACGTATGAGATTGATTCCGACGGAACGATAACATGGTACAACGCGCAGAAGCCCGACGGTACATGGTATTATGACCCCTCGATAAAGACCGAGGATAAGTCCATTGCCGATAAAATCAAAGACGGCAATTACGGCGAGGATCTCAGAAACAAATTTAAAAGCGGCGATATCGAAGAAAAAACGCTTTTCGATTATCTTAACGTTGAGACCGTTATCGACTATTTCTGCGGTAACTGCACGACCGTAAACTCGGGCAACTGGTTCCACACTTACGAGTTCTACTGCTATACCGACGTTAATACTGTTCTCCTTACCGAGGATATCAAGCCCATGCCCATCACTATTCGTTACCTCGATGTAACGTGGAGTATGGACAGAAGTTTTGACGACTCCGGTACGAGACCCCAGTATTATAATAAAGGATATACCATTGATAAAGACAGAAACTCCGTAGACAGATCGAGAGTTGAGCTTTATTCTCTTAAAAATTCCCTTCAGCAGTATTTCTCAAAATACTACGGTCCCGATAATAATGTTGAGGGTGCTTCAAAACTCCAGGTCGAGACAAACTCCGACCTTATGACGAACGCGTACAAGGACATTATGTCCCATTACGACGTATTCAATTCGATTTCAAATGAAGCGAAGATTAAGATTTACGGCGACGACGCTTACAGCTACATCAACCTTGTAACTCAGTTAAAGCCCATCGCCATGGAGCAGAAGTATCTTCCCTCGAGAACTGTCGGCGACTATATCGACAAGTCGACGGGAAAAGCCGTTACATACGACGTTACTACCGAGAAAGTTACCACGATAGTCGACACAATAGACTCTCTTATGGCTAATAAGAAGCTCGGCGCTTCGCTTCATTCGTTCCTGCCTCCCGAGAACGATCTCCTCGGCGGCAAGGATTACAGTACTCCCAAGGAAATGGTTATCAATATCCTTGATAACATGCTTTATCAGGATTCGATAATCAACCTTCTTCTTAAGACAATTTATCCCATGCTTACCAACGTTATCGACGAAAATATTACCGACGCATTTATTAAAAATGCCCTCGGCAGCGCGGGAAGTACTATCGCCGGCTGGGTTGTTGATGACTCAAACGGATGGCAGGCTCTTGTTTATAAACTCCTTATCCAGGAGGATATCGGTGTCACTCCCTCGGGTATTGCCCGCTGTATGGCAAAAACCGGATTCGATAAGAAATATCCCACCGTATTTGAGCAGTTAAAGGCTGCCAAAGGCGGCGTGGTTGAGTATGACGGTTACTATGCCGTAGGTAAAGAGAATGACGAATACATGGGTCAGAGATGGAAGGATGTTAACTTCGATACTCTTTACTGGGGCGTTAACGGCGACAGAGGTAAGTTCCAGGAGGCTCTTTCGGGCGTTCTTCTCGGCGCGGCTCCTCTTCTTGCGGCTGTTCTCGGTAACCAGCAGTTCAAGATTGAAGTTACCACTATAATGTGGTCTAGAGTTTGGGCTATAATTAAGGGCGCGCAGGGCTGGAATGATATATTCCTTCCCCTGTTTGAGACTCTCGGAATTGACGCTTCAAACGGACTTGTCAACCAGGCAGACTTTGAGCAGAGCGCGAGAATAATGATTAACGCTTATCAGCAGTCGAACGTTACTTCGTTCATTAATCTTATAACCGGACCTCTCTTTAACTGGATTGAGAATGACGTTCTCGATAACCCTGTTGAGACTGTTCTTTCGCTTCTTCCTAATCTTTCATATTACCTTACTTCCGGTACTCTTCTTTCCACTATTAAAACATTCCAGCTGGTTATCAGAATTGAGTGGACGGATGCGGTTAAGGTTGATGTTTATACTCTTAAAATAGGCGATCTTTTAGGTGATAAGATTAACTTCCTTAACTCCCTTGATAATGTTCTTAAGCTTATATCTCTCGGCGCGAAGACCGGCAGCCCGATAATCGGTTATACCGCTTCCGGTAAGACTGCAGCGGGCGGACCTTACAGCGGTACCGCTATTTATAAGACGACTGATGAAGCCGTAATGGCTGCTAAACAGTACGGATGCGTTTCGAATTCAATCGAAACTGCCGGCGTTACCGAAGCTTACAAGAACGTAAACGGCGACCTTTCGCTTTACCCGGACTCGGAGTACACCGAGCTTGTAACCGGTCTTAATTCCGACGGTTCTATCAACACCGATATCGCGGTTCTTGAGGATATTGCATACTCCAACGCGGCAGGAGTTGTTCTTGACGCTGACGAGCTTACGACTACAGAGCTTGTTAACGAATACAAAAACAAGGTAAAGATTTACTACAGCTACTATACATACACAGACCCCGAGACCGGCAAGGAAACAACTTCAAAGGATAAGCCCGGCGAAGATATCGCGTTCACATTAACCAGAACAACGATAAAGCCTGCCGATACGATTAATTATAAGACCGTATTCTCCGCTGTTATGGAGAAGAAAGAAGTTTCTCTTCCCGTACTTATGGACTATAAACTCCAGGCAACAGGTACAGAGAGACAGGTTTCATCTCTGAGAAACACCGCAATCACCAACGATTACGGCACATGGAATGCAAACACGAGAAAATACATTGAGATGACTGTTGACGGAAAGGAGTCCTACGGACTTGTTCTTCTGTACATCTTCCGTTACCTCTTCTCGGCTCTTAACTACAGAGCATTCGATATGCAGACCAACGAATTTGCTACGGACCTTACGCTCCTTGACGCGTTCGGACTCGGCGATACCCTTACAAAGAATCTCTTCTACGGACTTAAACTTGAGGATATCATTAATAATGTTACCCTCAATCCCGACGAGGCTATAGCCGCTCTTTACGAGCTGTTCTATACAAATGAATTCGGAAGCGTTCTATCCGTCCAGGAGAATTCCGACGGTACGAAATCCATTGTAAGGGGTAAGAATTATACTTACTATCTTGATCCCGTAGACTATAAGACGGATGAGCTTATGGAGTACGCCGAGAAGTACGATGACTATACTTTCGGTTCAGGCGTTCTCTATACTCAGTACTGGACTAAGGAAAACGCACAGTATGTAACCAACAACCTTGACGGACTTGTTGAGAACGTACTTGCAATGCTGAAGATAGAGGATCTTGATTCTCTTACCGGATTCCTTGAGGATAAACTCGCCGGCTTCCTGTTTAACAATGAGATGCTTTCAAAGATTGCGAATCTCGTTTACGGCATGATCGGCGGACTTAATCTCGAATCACTTCTTAACAACGCGCTCGATATCGACTATTCGAAGCAGGCGCTTGCCAACGCTCTTGACTATGAGTTCAAGTACACCGACGAAAACGGCAATCCCAAGACTGTATTTGCGGCCGGCTGGATAAGATCCGACGCGAAAAAGACTCTTGAGGACGGCACGGTAAAGGGCAACACATACGATAAGAATACGTTTTATCAGACCGGTATCAACGAAGAGACCGGCGAGGATATGCTTGTTGCTATCGACTGGGGTTATAATAATCCTGAGATCACCTCGAGATATTCCGGACGTGAAATCTTCTTAAGAGCAATCAGTGCGCTTGCTTCGCCCCTGTCGCTTCTTATAAGATTCCTCGCTCTTGATGAAAATCTTTCGATATTCGATCTTGTAACAATCCCCGGATATGCAGGCTACTATTACGCATGGATTCCTCTTATGGAGGCTCTTACGGCAAACAGCGACCTTATCACATATCAGGATTATTACACAAGAGTATATGCTGGCGAGAGCGTTGTCTCTCAGAACTGCGACTGTATCTACTACTTCCTTAAACCGCTGTTCACATTCGTTGAGGAGCTTCTTGCAGATCCCGTATCCGTACTTCTCAACATGATACCGAACCTCATGTTCTTTATCACAATCGGCGGACTTAACGAAACTATCAACAATCTTCTTCACTTCGTATACGTTCTTCTCGACATACTTCAGCCCGTATACGACGCATACCCGCTTATCAACAAGTTCCTGTCGAACCTTGAGGTCGGCGGAATGGTTCTTAACCTTTCAGTACCTCTTGACTTTGACGCTAACCAGCTTATCAACTCGCTTATAGAATCTCTCGTCGGAACTGCGCTCTCGTTCGATATCGAGAATAAAAATATTGTTCTCGGTAAGCACATGGAGACGAAGGAGCAGCCCAAGCTCGACGCAGACGGCAATCAGATTCTCGACGCAGACGGCAACGTTATAATGGAACAGGTTGAGGTTGAGGTTACAGATTATGCGGTAGGCAAGCTTAACATCTCGCTTCCGTACATCGACCTTTCGACCCTGTGCGTAGGTACTCTTACAAAGGTAACCTCGAAGAATAACGAGCAGATTATATTCCTTAATTCGGCGGGAGGCGCAGACTTTCTGACGCTGGCGTTAAGGCTTGTAATGCAGACGCTGTTCTATCAGGCGAACGCAATTAATTTGAGTAACTTCCTGATTACGTTCTGTATGCTTGACAAGGAGGATTCAACCCTTCTTACCAACATCTTTACGTTCCTTAACGAGGCCGCCAACAACAACGAGATACCCGATAAGATTATGGGATTCCTGTTCCAGCTTATCTCGTTCCTTGTTCCTGTCGCGGATAATCTCGGCGACAGATTCAGGAAGGTTGACTTCAGCATAACCGACCTGTTCAAGGCGTTCGGTACGGATAACTTTATGAAGTACCTTCAGGCACTGCTCAATGCAGGCGGAAACAGCACCGAAAAGCTCTCGCTCATTGCAAGAATAATGAGAATGATAGTTGCTCTGTTCCAGAAGATTGCACTCTTCTTCAAGAGTCTGTTCGGCGGAGGTAAAACCGTCACCGCATGAACTTAAGCATATGACAGCATGACAGTATAATATGAATCGGGCGTCCGGCATTTCTGCCGGGCGCTCTTTTTTTGCATTTTTATTCTTTTTCGTTATAAATTGCTTCGATATGAAATTATAAAAACTGTCCGTTTGGATAGGGTAAAATGTCATATAGTATTGTATAATAAATTTGTAAAATAATATTTTATAATATTGTTATTTTCAATTAATAAGGAGGCATTAATTTATGAAAAGAATTAAAAGCACACTGAGTATAATTCTTACTTTGCTTATGGTACTTTCAATCTTACCTCTCGGATTGATTCCCGCGTCTGCTGCTTCCACCGGACCGGAGTGGTTAACCGTAGCAGGCAAAAGCTATCGGCTGGGTGAGGATACTCTTCCTGCAGGACTTTCGTTTGACTCGGGAGATACGCTTACGCTCAATAATTATACCGGCGGAGCAATATCGCTTGAGGCGGGCGGTGTCGACCCCTCGCACTATCAGGCGTTTATCAAGCTTATCGGAAAAAACGTAATTTCGACAAACACGGGAAACGAAATTTACATGCAGAATTCAAAAGCCGCGCTGTATTCACAGGGTGAGCTGACTATCTCCGGAGATAATAACGCTTCGCTCAGCATAAATTTCGACAGCAGAGTATCAGGCGTCGATTTGTACGGCATTTATGTTGACAAACAGTATATAGGCAACACCGGCGAAGAGAATCCTAAAAAGAATTTCACCGTAAGCGGTGCGTGCTCCGTAAACGTATTTTTATCATCCACTGAAGACGGCGAAGAAATGTGCGGAGTATACGCCGGAAACATCAGGGTTTACTCAAACAGCGCTCTTGACATTGAGGTTGAGGATCTTCAGAAATCCAGACGGTATGTTTACGCTGCTTATTCAAGAGGCTATTTCGACATCAATACAAACAAATGGGTACGACTTGACGTTTTCGGAGATGAAAGCTCTCAGGCAATATGCGAGACTTCCAACGTAAGTCCCGTTATTTCAAGATCATCCTCGATTTATCTGAAAAGCTATGACGCTCCTAATTTCAACGACACCTCGCACGGAGTAAGATTTCCTTCCGGTGTTACGGAAAACGACTTCGTTAAGTCTGTCTTTGAAAGAAATTATACGTCGTATGTGTCAAAAACAAGTACGCTGCTTAAGCCGATAACCGCCGGTGATGTTGAGTCTGCGTTCAATTACCCCGTAATAAACAGCAAATTTAACAGTAACCTAAAAAGCGATAAATTCTACGGAAGCGTACAATGGTGTTATAAGATGAGCAGTACGCCTCTGCCCAAAGATACAATCGCCGCCGCAGGCGAGTCTTATAATGCAAAAATGTCACTTGTTCCTAAGGCGGGATATAAGCTCGACAGCTCTGCACTCAGCCAGGCTCAGCTTCACAGCGTTTTCAAAAACAGAGACGGAAATATGCAGTATTATTATGTTCCGTCCTCGTCGGCAGGCGATTACAGATACGGTTTTATCGGAGGCACGTTTAAGGCGGAAAAAATCAAGGTTGACCGTATCGTTATTAAGGATGCAGGAGTCCCGGTATCGGGTCAGACACTGCCCTCCACTTTTACCGTAGACAGCAACGCGCCTTATGAGTATGATTATGCGAAATGGTATGATGAGACGGAAAACAGATGGGCCGACGGTGAAAAAGCAAAGCAGGGCCACACGTATGTCTTTTACCCATATGTAAAAATAAAGGATAAAACAGCATACACATTTGACGCTCTGTCAAACATAACAGCATCGGTCAACGGAAATGAGTACACAGAGATTTTCCCCGGATCCACAGACCCGGCGGCCGAAATCGTTTGCGTAAAGAGTATGCGATATACCGCAAATCAAACCCTGATAAGAGACATAACGATAGATACTGCATACGACCCCGTGGCAGGTGAGCTTGCTGTTCCCGCGCATATTCTGCCCGATGACGCGCCGTATGAGGTCGACACAGCCGAGGAAAACGGATGGTACGACAGCACTGCCGGTGAAATGATTACCAAGAAGGACGGAAATCATCTTGAGTTCCAGGCAGGACATAAATATGTTTACATGATCTTTTTAAAGACAAAGGATCCGTCAAAGTTCGTGTTTGACAGTAAGGAGAATCTTAATGTCAAAATGGACGGCGGCGACGTCGGACTTGTTGTAAATTACGGCGGAGATTCTCTCTATGTGGTTTCATTGTCTTATACTATTTACAACAAAGTTAATACTGTCGAGATATCCGGAGTTAAAGCCCCCGTTGCCGGCGAAAAGGCGGATAATACGCTCAAGGTTCCCGACGGCGCACTGTATTCGGCGGAAGGACATTGGTTCTGCGTTACCGACGGTGAAAAGGAAATGACCGACGCCGATAAGTTCGAATACGGCAAATCCTACGAGTACAGAGTAACGGCAAACGCAACAGGACCGGCAGGTATAACCAAATTCTCCGATACGGTTGTCATGAGAATAAATCTTACCGACGAAAGGATAAGTGCCGACACTGCCAACATCACCTGGGCTGATTTTACATATAAATTCGGAGTATTAAAGTGCGAGCATTCTCTTTCCGACTGGAAAACCGACAAGGTAAACCATTGGAAGGAGTGCGGAAATTGCAAAGAAAAGCTTGAGAGTGCAAAGCACGTTGAAAGCGACTGGATAATCGATAAGGCCGCAACAACGCAGGCGGAGGGCGAAAAACACATCGAATGCACCGTATGTAAATATGTAATCAAGACAGAAAAAATCGACAAGCTGCCCGATACGCATTCGCATTCGTATTCCGATTGGAAGTACGATAAGGATAATCACTGGAAGGAGTGCTCATGCGGAGATAAGACTCAGCTTGCAAAGCACACCGAAAGCGATTGGATAATCGACAAGGCTGCAACAACGCAGGCGGAGGGCGAAAAGCATATCGAATGCACCGTATGTAAAGCCGTACTCAAGACGGAGAAAATCGATAAGATCTCCGATACCCATGAGCATTCGTATTCCGATTG
>JALEQX010000048.1 GCA_022763825.1 Oscillospiraceae bacterium
TTCACATTCTCAAAGCTGTATGTATATTTTCCGTCCTCGATGCCGTGAACGATTTCGCACACTTTGTCGTTATACGGCGTCGGCACTCTGTACTTTCTGCCGTAGGCGCAGACAACGCCGTTTATAGCGTCAATTTCGCACTTCCTGCCCTTTTCGAGATCCTGAAGCATGCTCGCTTTGAGAAGGCGGTGCTTCTTAATGCATATCGGAATAAGGAAATTCGATATCTTTTTCTTGATTCCGTTTCCTTTATAATAAAGGAGTTTGACGATATCCTTGCCCTGAACGGGTTCGATTTTTATACCCGCCGCGTTTGCGACGTCGATAACCTCTTTAATAATATTCTGACAGCAAACTCTCGAATCCTTACGCTCCGCCGCGTCGCCGAACGTTCCGCCCATGACGGCGCTCATTCCGCTGAAAGCCGAATTTATAAGGAGTTTCGACCAGCGCACGCCCATGAAATTATCCTCGATTTCAACCGGGCACATAAGCTCAAGAATTTTCTTGACCTCCATAAGTTTATCATCCTTTTTGCCGTTCATCCTGCCAAGTCCGAACGTCATGGAGTCGGGTTCGCTCGTAAGCTCGGAAACGCCCTTGCCGTGAAGCGTCGCGCCCCATGCAACCGAGCATCCCATAGTCCTGTCGACGCCTACAACCTCGGAAACCGAAAGCTCGGGCAGTCCGTTCTGCATCGTGCATACAATGCAGTCGTCGGTCATATTGTCCTTGAGCCCCTCGAGAATCTTTTTATTTTCAAGCTGTTTTGTCATCAAAAAAATAAGCTCATACTTCTCCGTAATCCGGTCGGGAGTGAGCGCGTGAACGGGCACAATCATGTCGACGGTACCTATGATATGCGCGCCGTTTTTATTCATTGCGTCGACGTGCTCTTTATTTCTCGTAATAAGGTCGACGGGGTAACCTGCCTTGGATATGTATGCACCGAGAACGGTGCCGAGCGAGCCCGCGCCGTAAATTGCTGTTTTCATCATAATAAAAATCCCCTTCGGCTCCGCAAACATTCATAATCTGCGGACGCTCAGTTTTATAGCAAAAGAGAACCGAACCGCATAAGCCCAAAGAGCAGTGTGTGCGAACGATTGCAGCAGCGGTTATATTCATCATATTTTCGTTTCGGCAAGGCAAAGGAACGCCGGAATCCTAACGGCTTTCAAGTTTCTTTAACGCAGTCGAAGCGGAAAGAGGGTGGATATATTCCTTTGCAGTTCGGCTCTCTTTTGCTATTTTATTGTAATATAAAAATAAAAAATACGCAACAATAATCTGTAAAAAAAACGGAATCCGCACAAAAATGCAGATTCCGTATAATTATTATTTATTCTGTCAAATCTCGGGGATATTGATTTCAACTTCTCTGCCGAGCTTTGCACTTCTTGCGATACCGTCGATAATCGCCTGGTTATAGAGAATCTGCGACGACGGAACGGGCGCGGGCTTGCCGTATTTGACAGCGTCTACGAAAAGTCTTATCTTCTTGTAGAAATTGTCCTCGGCGTTGGATCTCTCGGGAATTTCAGTCTCAACGTCGCTGCCGGCAATGGTTCTGTAAATCTTGAGCGGACCGCCGATACTGCCGTTCCAGCACTCGGTCGAAGGAATACGAAGTCCCGCCTTCTTACCGAGAATAATCGTGTCGCCCGGGGTGTCGAGGTTCATTGCCCAAGCAATACGGAAGTCGAGAACGATTCCGCCCTCAAGACGGATAAACGCAGCCGCGAAGTCATCAACGCCGAATTTCTCCGCATACTCGGGATGATTCGGATACGTTACGGGGTCCTTGCCGAAAAAGTCGGAGGTATAGCCCGAAACGGTGAGAGGCTTGGGATATCCGACAGCATTCAATACCATATCGAGAGAATAGCATCCGATATCGGCAAGAGCGCCGAGTCCCGCAGTCTCGTCCTCAATGAACGAAGTGCCGTAGGGGGTCGGAATTCCGCGTCTTCTGCCGCCGCCTGTCTGAATGTAGTAAATGTCGCCGAGCTCGCCGGTCTCAACGACCTTTTTAAGCATCTTCATATTCTCGTCAAATCTGGGCTGGAAGCCGATTGAGAGAATTTTTCCGCTCTTCTTCTCAGCCTTGCAGATAGCGACAGCCTCGTCAAGCGTTACACACATGGGTTTTTCAAGAAGAACGTTTACGCCGTGTTCGAGAGCGTAAATCGAGCACTCAGCGTGAGTTCTGTTGTAAGTACAAACGCTGACCGCGTCAAGTTCCTCATTATCGATCATCGACTTATGGTCGGGATAAAGACGAACGCCCTCAATGCCGTTTGCCTTGCAGAATTTCTCCGCCTTGCCGTCGACAAGATCAGCCGCCGCAACGATTTCAACGTCGGGACACTTGAGATAGTTAAGAACGTGAGCCTCTGCAATCCAGCCTGTGCCGATAATGCCGACCTTAATTTTTTTGCCGTTGTCCTCAACGACCGTCTCTTCGGTATTTTCCTTGAAACGGTCAAGAATGTTGTCTGCCATAAATTTTTCCTCCGAAAAAAATGTTTTTATAAATCCAAATACGGAATTGTTATTCAATGGAACTTATATCGAGCTTATCAAAACGCGATATAAACGGTTTGAATTCGTTTAATATTTTATCCGCTCCGCCTATTGAATCGCTCTCAATATTAAACGGCAGAATCGGGTCGTGAACGCTCAGTCTCAGAAGCATCCAGCCGTCTCCGTGCTCTTTGTCAAGCGAAATTCTGACGCCCTCTCTGTTATCGTCCGCAATGCGCCAGCCCTCACGCATTTCTGCGTATTTATAAAGGCAGTCGATAACGAAGCTGCCGTAAGATTTAAAGTCGGGGGCGAGTATTTTAAACCTGTACTCCGCCTCTTCCTTCGGCTCCTTAAGAGAGGAAATAAGGCTGTTGAGAGTCTTTCCCTCGTTTCTCAGTTTAGCAGTCAGAATTATAATCTTCGTGATAAGATACGCGCCGTCGTCGAGGAAATAATTCTCTCTTAAAGCCGCGTGACCCGAAGTTTCGATTGCAAGCGGGCAGTTTATGCCCTCGTTATTAAGGCGGATTGCCTCGTTTATAACGTTTTTATATCCGCGTTTAAAGCGGTGATGAACTCCGCCGAGAGTTTTCTCTATAAATTCCTTTAACCCGTCGCTCGTCACGGAGTCTGTGACTACCGTACCGCCGGGGTTGTTTTCGAGCGCAATAACGCTCGCAAGCGCGATAAGCCTGTTTCTGTTAATCTCCCTGCCGTCCGAATCCACGCACGCCGCGCGGTCAACGTCGGTGTCGAATATAACGCCGAGGTCGGATTTTGACACAATAACCGCCTCGGAAATCGAATCCATCGCCGTTTTGTTTTCGGGATTGGGAACATGATTCGGGAACATGCCGTCGGGTTCGAGATATCTGCTGCCGGAAATGTCCGCGCCGAGAGGCTTAAGCACTTTATACGCGTAAAAACCGCCTGCTCCGTTGCCCGCGTCGACTGCAATTTTAAAGCCCCTTAACGGATGCTCAAAATCGGGAGCGTTTACCCCGTTTTTAATCATATCGCAGAGAATTTCACTGTATTCGGACATAAAATCGACTTTTTCGAGTACGCCTTTTTTATCCCCTAATACCGGAATATCTTCCGCAGTTTTTAATATATCAACAATATATTCCGACTCAAAACCGCCCTCGCGCGTAAAGAACTTAAGTCCGTTCTTGTCATACGGGTGGTGACTTGCCGTTATCTGAACGGCTGAGTCACAGCCGAGCTTTACCGTCGTCATAAACATCGACGGCGTGGAAGCAAGCGAACAGTCAAGGACGTGAACGCCGTATGAAAGCAGAACCTTTATAACAGAATTCTTGATACTTTCAGACGAAATACGCGAGTCGTGACCTACGCTTACGGTCATGTTTTCGGGGGATTTGCCGATTTTTTTTGAAGTATAGCAAATAAAAGCGGATGTAATCTTTTCTACGGCGTCCAAAGTGAGATCGGCGTTTTCGCCGACAGCCGTACCTCTTACATCGGTACCGCTCTTAAGGCTTAACAGAGACATAGCCTGTCCTCCTTTTAATCAGTCTGCGCCGTTGTTATTATCATCGGCGGCGGGGAAATTGTCGGGTTCGTTGCCCGCAGGAACATTGGGTTCGTCGTTGTTGTTTGAGTCATTATTATTGTTATTATTATTATTGTTATTGCCGTTATTGTTATTGTTATTGTTATTATTATCGTTGCCGGGGTTGTTGTTCTCGTTTACACGGATTGAAACCTGGGTCGTAGTCTCGGGCGCTTTGGTCGTGGTTTCTTTAGCCTTCGTCGTAGTCTCGGGTGCTTTAGTCGTAGTCTCGGCGACGGTCGTGGTTTCTTTAGCCTTCGCCGCAGTCTCTTTTTTCTTCGTCGTGGTTTCGGCTGCGGTCGTAACGACGGAATCGGGATTCGTCGTATCTTCCTTCTTATGACCTGCGAATATTACGACGGCGATAACACCGATAGCTACAACGAGAACGCATATTATACCTATTAATATTTTAACGGTCAGTGACATTTTTTCGGGGCTGTGAACCCTTCTGACATCCTCGTAATCGTCGTCATCATCCTCATCGTCCGCGGTATCGTCAACGTGCGGTTCGGCTGCGCTTTCCTGATTCTGATATGACGCGCCGGGCGCCGGAGTCTGAGCATAACGGCTCGTCTGAGCGGAGGAAACAGGGGGCTTAGTCAAAAACGGGTCGTTTATGACAGCCTCGCTCTCGCCCGAGATGCACGTAACGCCCGACTGAGCGGAAACTGCAAGAGAAATCTCCCTGGGAACGATAACGCTCGAGGACATGGTTTCGAGCATGTATGTCATCGCGGGAATAAGACCGTCGAGGTTAAGTCCCTGAGCGCAGAGAATCTCAATCTGCTCGGTAAGAAGCTCCCTTGCCTTTAAAAGTCTGTTCTTAACCGCGTTAACGGAGACGCCCTCAACCTGTGCTATCTCCTCAAACGAAAGTCCGCTGAAATAGCAGTGCATAAACGCAAGTCTTATCTTATCGGGCATAGAGACAATCATTCTGTCCGTAGCCTTCATTTTATCAACCGTAACTTTAAACGTGTTGACCTCTCTTGCGGCGGTCTCGGCGTCGGCATTAAGAAGAGCTTCTATATTCTGAGACGGAACATCATCCGAATCTTCATATGAAGAATACTTCTCGGGATCCGCACGTTTTAAAAATATCTTGCATCTGTTTGACGCGGCAACGTAGAGCCACTTGTCAAACACGGTCGGATTGCTTATGGAGCCTATATTATTGTATACATAAATAAACGTCTCGCGGGTCAGATCCTCGCTCTCGCGCTTCTTGCCTGTAATCTTACAGCAGAGGAAATAAACCCTCTTTTCATACATAGTATATATGTCGCCGAACGCGCTGAAATCACCCCTGCCCATACGGGATAGGTATTCCGTTATTTTTTTATATTCGGAGCTTACCATATACGCCGCCTCCTCAATTTTCTATTTTACAGTATTTATTATAATTTTTCAAGATAACTTTTATAAAAATAATACAATTACCGTTTAATCAGAATAATTCAAATTGATTGAAACAGTATTAAAAGAATTTACACGTTTGTAATATTCTTCTTTGACTTTTTTGAAGCCGTGACGGTCGAAAATGCGGACAGCGCCGCGAAAGCCATAAGGAGAAACGGCATAAACGAAAACGTCGTTCTCGAGCCGACAAAACCGAACACAAACTGCGAAATAAAGCCCAGCGCGTACGCGCCTCCCATATGAAATCCCGTGATGTCCGACGAAAACTCGCTTCCGAAACGCGACGGTATCGAATGAAGTATACTCGGGAATACGGGGCCGAAGCCCGTGCCGACAATGAGCAGACCGGCGGCGGCGACGGCTCCCGAGGGAACGGCAAGCAGAACGGCGCCTATAAACGACAGCGCAAGTCCGCCGAGAATCATGTAATCGTCTTTTAATTTATCGGCGATAAAGCCGGAAATAAATCTGCCGAGCATAATTCCGCCGTAGTAGAGCGAAACCCAAAGCGAAGCTCTGTCGGGCGGAAACGAAAATACGTTTACGAAATATGTAGCGCCCCATGTTCCGATAATAAATTCCATACTGCAATAAAATCCTATGGAGAGAATGGATAGCAGTATGCCTTTTTCAGAGAAAATAATTTTAAGAGAACCTTTTTGATTTTTTGTATTTTCGTCCTGCGCGGGTGCGTCGATTTTTATCCATTTTCTTAAGAATACAAGGACGATAAGCGCAATGCACAGCTGAATAACGGCGATAACGCGGTAGCCTACGCGCCAGTCGCCCGAATTTTTCAAAAACGCGGACATGATTATCGGGCTTAACGTAACGCCGACGCCCCAAAAGCAGTGAAGCCAGCTCATGTGACGCGCCTTATAATGAAGCGCGACATAGTTGTTGAGCCCCGTGTCTATTGCGCCCGCGCCGTAGCCCAGAACAATTGCGAATATTATCATCATCCAGATATTGTTTGCAAAACTCATGCCGAAAAGTCCGGCGGACGTAACGAGAATCGATACGAACGTGACCCTCGGAGTTCCGAATTTACGAAGCAGAACACCCGCAAGAAAGCTCGCCCCGCCGGTACACAATCCGACAATGATACTGTAAACAGAAGCAAAACTCTCTGCAATACCGAGGTCTGTGTGCAGAACAGGCCAAGCTACTCCGAATACGGAATCCGGCAGCCCGAGAGAGATGAAAACAATGTAAATGACGGCAAGAATGGTAATCATAAAAAATCCTTTTTTTTATTATTTTTACAAATTAAAACAATACTTTACAAAATTCAAACGGCGTGATAAAATAACAGGGTCAGTAATAAGCTGACCCTGGAGTTACCTATAAACGGTAGGCGGTTTGCCCTTTCTTTCATTTTTCAGGAAAGAGGGCGTTCGTCCTCTTTTCACAAAGGAAGGAGGGTGATAATATTATGGTAGAAGCTATTTTATTCTTAGCAATATTGTTACTTTTTGTAATAACATTATACTTAATATTAAAATAACCGCCCACTAGCTCGAACAGTGACGGTTATTTTAACTAATTAACCAAGGGCAGACCGTCTATCCGGTAACTCCTTGTATTTATATTATATCCGTTAAATCCCGTTTTGTCAACACTCGCAGAACGGGACTTTTTTGTCGAATCGGCTGTTTACAAAAAAAGAAAATATGTGTTAAAATAAAAAAGTCCGCAAAGAATACTTTGCAGACCGAGGAGTTATCAATATACGGTAGGCGGTTTGCCCTCTTATTATTCAAGAGGGTTGTTTCCCTCTTGTTAACAAGGGGGTGATGCCGATGGCAGAAGCGATTTTGTACTTAACAATGGTATTCTTTATATTAATCATTGTGTGCATAATTGTAAAAAAATAACCGCCCGCATCCCTTAAAAGCGACGGTTACTTTTTAACCTAAACACAAAGGGCAGACCGTCTGTCCGGTAACTCCTTGTATTTATATTATATCCGTTAAATCCCGTTTTGTCAACACCCGCAAAACGGGATTTTTGTTTTAAACTTTTTCGGTTTATCCCAGTATCGGTTTATCGCAGAATTCGACAAAGTCCGCCGTTGTTTTGTCCGATTCGAAAACTATAATCTCGTTTTCGCCCTTTTTGAGAACAGGGGCGGGGACGTACAGAGTTTTCTGCGGACCCGCGGGATTGTAATATCTGCCGAGGTTAAAGCCGTTGACAATCACAATGCCCTTTGTAAAGCCGTCAAGCTTTACAAATGTATCGCACGGCTCGTTTTCTATGCTCATTACTCCCCTGAAAAATGTCGGAACGGACGATTCGCCGTCGTTTTTTACGCTGAATTCCAGTTTATCGAGGTTATCCATCGTCAGCGGATACATGTTCCATCCGAAGTGATTCTGAAGTCCCATGCGAACGCCCTTTATGCCTTTTCTGTCGAGAATTTTCGGACCGTAATTTACCCTGCCCATATTCTCGCAGAGAATGTCGAGTTTTAATTTTTCGCCTTTTTTTACTGCGAATTTAACATCGCCGGAATGTCTCGTACGCTCGTAATATCCCGCATATTTTTGATTTAGAAGAACGACCGCTCTGTCGTGAACCGCGTCGAAATTCAATGTATTTTCATCTCTCGGTCCGTCAATTTCCGTCGAATAAAGCGTGTAGCCGTAGTACTGACCTATGTCCTCCGTGAATTCGGGAGCGGGAACGGCGACGGGTTTCGAAATGTATTTTAACGCGTCGAAAATCGAAATTTTCTCGGTAAGCTTTACTTTTCCGTACGCTTTTTTCTCCGAATTCTTAACCGTAAGAGGGGGAAGAGCACCGTACTTTTCCTCTATCATTTTTCTGACTTCATAATAAGCGGGGGTAAGGTCGCCTGCTTCGGACAACAGCGCGTTATAGTCGTAGCTTGTGACGGTAGGCTCGTATTTGTCGTAGTAATTCGCGCCGTTCATGAAGCCGAAATTCGTTCCGCCGTGGAACATATAGAAGTTAAGCGACGCGCCCGAGTCGAGCATGTCCTTAAAAAGACGGGCAAGCTCCTCAGCCTCTCTGACATGATGCTCCTCGTACCAGTGGTCAAACCATCCGCACCAGTATTCCGTACACATTTTGGGCTGTCCGGGTCTGAATTCTTCAAGCTTTTTGAAATTTTCTTCCGGCCGAGAGCCGAAATTCGCGGTACAGAGATATTCCGGCAGAGTTCCGCCCTGAAGCATCGAATCGCACGCTCCGTCGGACGTGAACAGCAGACAGTCGACGCCGTTCTTTTTATAAATTTCGGCAATACGGCGCATATATTCATGGTCGTCGCCGTAGCTTCCGTACTCGTTCTCTATCTGAAGCATGATAACATTTCCGCCGTTTGTCGAAAGGCGGGGAACGACAATAGAGAGAAGTTCACGGTAATAATTCTCAACCTTTGACAAAAAAGTCTCGTCAAGGCATCTGACGCTCATTTCCCTGTAATTCAAAAGCCATGCGGGCAGACCGCCCATCTCCCACTCGGCGCAGATGTACGGACCGGGGCGGAGAATAACGTTAAGCCCGAGTTCTTTCGCCTCGTCGATATACGCGCCGATATCGAGCATTCCCTTAAAATCAAAAACGCCCTCTTCCTTTTCGTGAAGATTCCAGCACGTATACGTTTCGACAGTGTTAAATCCGCACTGCTTTAATTTTAAAAGTCTGTCGTGCCAGTATTCTCTCGGAATTCTGAAATAGTGCATCGAGCCGGAGATTATCGTGTACTCCTCGTTGTCAAGATAAAATTTATCGCCCTTATACGTTAAAACCGCCATATATTACTCCTTAAATTTAAACAATTATATCGTCCAGTACCGCCGACGCAAGCGGATAATCGTTTTTGTCCTTCGTAAATTTCTTTACGATATTTTCTAAAAAATTATTCTGCGCCTCTTCCTTAGATTTTTTGAGTTCATACTCCATGTATTTTAATTTAAGAGAGGTCAGAAATTCTTTTTCCTTATAAATTCTAAGTCTGTCAAGCCCTATTTCGTACCCGAGCTTTTCGAGCTGCTCGCACGCGTCGACGCCGTAACGGGAGATAATCCCCCGAAACGTCATCGGGGAGAAATAATATATTCCTCCCTGCAATCTGCCGAACGCTTTTTTCGTATCTAAGTATCCCATTGTCAGACGTTTCTTTATCATTTCGTCGGAAAAATCAAATGAAGCTCCCAGTTCTTCGGGATTATACGGACGGATGTAAACGATCTCCGCACATGAAAAATCGTCGTTGTGCGCCATACCTTTCATTGAGGAAATATCAATGACAATAAGTCGGTTGATTCCGCGTTTTCTTAGAAGGCTGACGGGCGTGTTGTCGTAAATTCCGCCGTCGATAAACCACTGATCGTCGGGGCCTATTTTGCTGACTCCGGGGTACTTCGCAGAGGCGAGCAGATAGTCGATAAGCTGACCATCGGGAATGTCGTCAATGAACATCTCGGTCGGCGCAAGAGACGATAGCGAATACGTCACGAATCCGAACGGAATACCGCTCTCTCTGACCTTTTCCTCGTCAATGTACGAATCGAGAAAATCGCGCGTCGGCGACGCGTCAATGCCTCTGTTTTTGAATATTTCCTTTATTAAAACGCCGTAATTTTTTGAACTGAAAAGGTTGTCGGGGTCTTTTAATTCGCTGTTGATTTTGACTCCCTTGTCAAGAGTCACACTGTTCCAAAGATTTATCGCGTCCTTGTAATTATTCGAAACGATAAGCGCGCCGTTTATGGCTCCTATCGACACGCCCGCGACGGACGAAAATTTAATTCTCATCTCGCGCATTGCCTGCCACGCGCCCATCTGATACGCGCCCTTAGCCCCTCCGCCGGAGAGAACCAGACCGTACGGTTTTGACATATTTTTCACCTCGAAAAACAAAACTGTTTTTATTTATCTTTACAAATAATACATTTTATGCTAAAATAACATTGTTTGCAATATATTTTTGCAAACCTCGGAGCTAT
>JALEQX010000083.1 GCA_022763825.1 Oscillospiraceae bacterium
CGGAATAAACGAGAAGAGACAGCCGATTCCCATTGACGACGCCATTACGATTATTATTAAAAAGTCAAGAAGCGATTTTGCAAACAACGTGGCATGGTCTCCCGTCAGCCCGTCCTGAAGCGAGCCGACAACCGCCATTGCCCCGACACAGGCGAAGCGGGAAGAGGGTGGATATAAACCTTATGAGTTCGACTCCCTTTTGCTATATTAATAAGCTCGCCGATAAGCGTTCCGAGCGACAGACTTATAATCATCATAATCGTTCCGTATGCCGAAAGTCTGCCGTCCTCGATTGCCAGCATTTTTGAAAGCGCGCCGGAGAGTCCGACGAACATTACCGCGAGTCCGAGCACTTTCATTGAGGAATCCTGTATCGATTCCTTTATTTTTTTACCGAAGAATGTTCCTATAAGTCCCCCGGCGATAATCGCGCAGACGTTGACAACCGTTCCGAGCCCTTTAAGTGTGTTAAGAAACTCCATGCGCTTTACCCTCTTTCTTTTTTCCTGTTAAAGTAAGAATGAACAGCGTCGACAGAATCAGCGCGAAGCCTATTATATCGACAGGGTAAAATTTTGTTTTAAGCCACAGCGCGGAAATGACGGCGGCGGAGAGCGGTTCCACGCTTGCAAACAAACTTGCCTTGACTGCGCCTATCATCGTAACGCCCGTCAGATAGAATGTAAACGAGCATACCGTTCCGAGAATTACGATAGAAGAAAACGCCGTAATACTGCCCGCGTCGAGCGTGAATTCATAATTCCACGGACGGAATATCAGACTTAATACAACTCCGCCTATCAGCATGCCCCAACCCGTAATGACGGCGGGGTTATATTTATTCATAATTCGTTTTGGCTGGATTGAATATACAACGCAGGTGCATGCGGACAGCAGTCCGACAATCAGCGCCTTGGGCGAAATTGCAAGCGACGTAAGCGAGCCGTGCGTTGCAATCAGGAACGTGCCGGAAAGAGCGAGCACGACGGCGATTATTTCGTTTAAATGAGGTGCTTGTTTTTTCATAATGCACGTTACCGCCATAATCATAACGGGGTTTGTGTACTGTAAAACCGTAGCTGTTCCCGCGTTCGAATACTGAATAGTATAAAAATACGTAAACTGGCATAGCATGAGTCCCACTACGCCGAGAATTATCTGATCGAGCGCGTCTCGTTTGTTTTTAAACACGTCGAAGATCTTACCCTTGTATCTGACCGCGCATACTATCAGCAGGATAACGCCCGCCGTAAAAAGCCTCAAAGGAACGAGCGTCTGCGAGACGAAACCTTTATTTTCAAAAAGGAACTGACCGCATGAGCCGGACAGTCCCCAAAACACGCCGCCGATAAGAGTCAGAACGGTGCCGAGTGCGTTTTTGTCTTTTAATAACTTATCCATGTCTATCTCTCCCATAATATTAAATTGTATATTTATAAATTGTGTAAGTCAACGGCAATATTGAACAACACTGTTTACATTTGATGAAAAAAATAGTACAATAAAACACGGTGAGCCTATGCAAAAGATAAATTATCAGAAAATGCTTGACGACGTTATCGAAAAAAATAAGAAAAACGGCATAAAGCCGACGCTTCTTCTGCACGCGTGCTGCGCGCCGTGCTCGAGTTACGTTCTCGAGTATTTAAATCAATTTTTCGATATCACAATGTTTTTTTATAATCCGAACATCTCCCCGAGGGAGGAATTCGATTTCAGATTGTCTGAGCTTAAACGGCTTATAACAGAGATGAATTTGAATATAAAAGTGACCGTCGGCGATTACGACAGCGATTTGTTTTATGAAAATTCGAAAGGTCACGAGTCGGAACCCGAGGGAGGCGATCGCTGTTTCAGGTGCTACGAAATGCGTCTTAGAAAAACGGCTTTGCTTGCAAAGGACGGGGGATTTGATTATTTTACAACTACATTGTCTATAAGTCCGTACAAAAACGCTGAAAAACTCAATGAAATCGGCGGACGGCTCGGCGAAGAATACGGCGTAAAATATCTTTATTCCGATTTTAAAAAGAAGAACGGCTACAAACGCTCAATCGAATTGTCAAAAATATATTCTCTTTACAGACAGGATTACTGCGGGTGTGTTTTTTCTAAGGAAATAACGAGGAAACTTCGAGCCGAAAAAGAAAAATAATAAAATAATTTTAAATCGAAAGGAAAAACAAAAATGAGAGTTATGAGCTTTAATGTTCTCTGCGGAGGAAAGGGAAAAAACTACTGGACGACGAGAAAGGATATGGTTGTTTCGGTTATAAAAAAATATAACCCCGATACATTCGGACTTCAGGAGGCTCACAGCCGTTGGATGAATGTGCTGTGCGCAGGACTTCCCGAGTATGATTATGTCGGCGTCGGCAGAGACAACGGAAAACGTCTCGGCGAGTTTTCCCCGGTATTTTATAAAAAGGATAAATTCGAGGTTTTGTCGACGGGAAATTTCTGGCTCAGCGAAACGCCCGAAATCGCGGGTTCGAAAGGCTGGGACGCCGCGTGCGTGAGAATATGCTCATACGCCGTGTTAAGAGATAAAAAGACGAAAAAAGAGTTCGCGCATTTTAACACGCACTTAGACCATATAGGTCAGACCGCTATGAGCGAGGGCGCAAAACTCATAGCAAAACGAGCGGGCGAGGTTACGTCTGTTCCCGTTATCGTCACGGGGGATTTTAACGTTATGCCCGGCAGCGAGCCTTATAAGCAGATGATTAACGCGGGATTTTCAGATACGAGAGACTGCGCAAAAATGACCGACGACTGCTATACGTTCCACGCGTTCGATATCCCGATAAGAGACGGCGAATGCGCGAGAGAAATTATCGATTTTATTTTTGAAAGAGGCGTTATGAGCGTAAAGGAATTCAGAGTTATAACCGATAAATTCGGCGACAGATACCCGTCCGACCATTACCCGGTTATTGCCGATATTGAATTATAAGGACATTAATAATGTTTAAGGGAAGCGAATATTTCTATTACCTGATGTATGCCGTCGGATTTTTCACGACGCTGTTTATCAATTTAAAAACGCATGACAGGTATTCTCTGACAAAGAAAAAAGCGGTCGTTTACACAGTGTGCATGTTTCTGTGCGGAATCGTCGGCGCATTTTTGATGGCTGATATTTATAACGCGTACTGCGTTTATTTGAACGAAACTGCGAACAGCACGGTTTCGATTTTCGGCGCGGTGGTTTTTGCCCCGATTTTTATGACGGTTTTCTTCCTCATCGAAAAAAGCGACGTGTTAAAAAATCTCGATATGCTGACGCAGGGCATTTACATAACCCTTACGTGCGCTAAGTTCGGATGTTTCCTCGACGGGTGCTGTATGGGCGTGCCGTATGAAAAAGGAATCTATAATCCTATTGTCGAGACGCGCGTTTTTCCGGTTCAGATATGCGAAGTTCTGAGCATGATAATAATGCTTGTCCTGACTCAAACGTATATAAAAAAGGGAAAGAATGTCCCTGCGGGGTTTAATTATCCCCTGACGACCGCCGTTTACTGCGTTATCAGATTTTTGTGGGAATTTATGCGTTATTACGACGAAACCATGCGTCACGGATTTTTCGGCGTAACGTTCTGGCAGGGAATGTGCGTTATAATGTTCGTTCTGTCAGCGGTTATGATGACGGTTCTTAAAATTCAGACAAAGAAAAAAGAGACATTATAATGTTGATTTATATATAATAACAAAATTCTTATTTTGTTTCAGCGCGGTTCAGGTGCTTTATCGGCAGTCTGTGACAAAATCCTTATTTTGTCTTGACATTATTTTGTCGATTTGTTATCATTACATAGCATGTTAAAATGAAAGGTATGGTTACATGAAAAACTTATCTGCACGTAAGAGCCGTAGATTTTTCTGCGTTCTCGTAATGTGCATCCTTACGTTCATTGTCGGTATCATTACTTGTGCGGCGGCTCCCGCAGAGGATGCGACCGCTTCCGCACAGCCTGACAGCACGGCAACGGATACGGTTGTTGCTCTGTCGGAGGATTCGCCCGCTTCGACGTTCACCGTTGAGGGTAACGAGTATTATATCGACGGTGAAAAGCCCGACGGTCTCGGCGAGGACGTTCTCGGAGCTCTCGATTACGCGGAAAATTATGCTGACAATCTCGGCTCCGACCCCGATTTCCACGAGCATATCGACACCGCAATAAAGACCGTACGTAATGACGTTAAGGCGTATGCTACGTTTTGGGCTCTTATCCCCCCGATTATCGCAATCGTTCTTGCGCTTATAACCAAGGAAGTTTATTCCTCGCTCGTTATCGGTATTATCGCCGGCGGTATCATTTACTCGGGCGGAAATTTCGAGACTACAATGTCTCACGTTCTTATCGACGGATTCGTTTCGAATATAGCCGATTCATATAATATGGGTATTCTGCTCTTCCTTATCATTCTCGGCGCGATGGTTGCAATGATGAATAAGGCGGGCGGTTCCGCGGCGTTCGGCAGATGGACTTTTAAGCATATTAAGTCAAGAACCGGCGCACAGCTTATGACTATACTTCTCGGCGTTCTTATATTCATAGACGACTATTTCAACTGTCTTACCGTAGGTTCCGTTATGCGGCCCGTTACGGATAAGCACAACGTATCAAGAGCAAAGCTTGCTTACCTTATCGACGCTACGGCAGCTCCCGTCTGCATTATCGCTCCCATTTCGTCATGGGCGGCGGCAGTTGCGGGATTTGCAAACGCCGCGGGCGCAGAGAGCGGAATCAAGCTTTTCATCGAGGCTGTTCCCTATAACTTCTACGCGCTTCTCACTATCGTAATGATGGTATTCCTCGCTCTTACCGGTATTGACTACGGCCCGATGAAGATTCACGAGGACAATGCAAAGAACGGTGATTTGTTTACCTCGGGTATGCACGAAGCCGTTAACGATATGGAAGTTAACGAAAAGGGCAGAGTATGCGACCTTGTAGTGCCGATTCTCGTTCTTATTGTTACATGCGTTATCGGAATGATTTACTCGGGCGGATTTTTCACCGCAGGCGAGGACGGATATCGTGATTTCGTAACGGCGTTTTCGAATTCCGACGCGTCCGTAGGTCTTGTTTACGGTTCGTCGATTGCTCTCATTTTTACAATAATATTCTTCCTTATCAGAAGAGTTATCAATTTCAAAGAGATTATGGCTTCCGTTCCCGAGGGATTCAAGGCTATGGTTCCCGCTATAATGATTCTCGCGTGCGCATGGACTCTTAAAGCGATGACCGACAGCCTCGGCGCGAAGATATTCATTTCACGTCTCGTTGAAAGCTCGGCGGGCAGACTCGACTTCATTCTCCCGGCTATTATATTCGCGATTGCCGTAGGACTTTCGTTCGCAACCGGTACGTCGTGGGGTACGTTCGGCATACTTATCCCGATCGTATTGAGCGTATTCAACGCAGGCGACCCGATGGAGATTATCGCTATCAGCGCGTGCATGGCGGGCGCGGTATGCGGTGACCACTGCTCACCTATTTCGGATACCACAATAATGGCTTCCGCAGGCGCACAGTGCGACCATATCAACCACGTTTCGACTCAGCTTCCGTATGCTCTTACCGTCGCGGCGGTATCGTTCGTTTCGTACATTATTGCAGGACTCGTAAAGAGCGCATGGGTTGCGCTTCCCGTTGCGATTGTGCTTATGATTGCAACGATGTTCGTTATCAGAGCCGTTGATTCTAAGAAAAACGGCAAACCGCAGACGAAAAAAGCAAAGTAAACTTTATTAAAATTAGATAACAGATAAAAATGTTCTCCCGCTGACGGAAAATGAAGTCGGCGGGAGCTTTTTTGCGATAAAAAGGCGCGGAAAATGCATTTCAAGCCGATTATTTGCATTTCATACCGAATTTTGCAAATTGCTTGATTTTAATGTATTTTTAGGTATATAATTAACAAAAGAGAGGACGTGGTGCGATGAAAAAAACAGCAAGACGTATAATGGCTGTTTTTCTTTGCGTTATATCGGTTATACTGCCGTTTGCCGCCGATATAGCGGCCGGCGCGGGGAATGACGAATTATATGTCAACAAACGCATGCTTGAAAATATGCTCGACAACAGGAGCTGGGTCGTAGAGTCTCTGGTCGACGGAAATTTTGAAAACAATCCGTACGCACAGCTTTTGTCCTATTCCTCGGCGAGTATGTTTTTCGACGAAGTACTGGAGAATTACTACAAGGACGACACGTTCAGGATGCTCGTCACGTGTCTTGAAGAATCGTCGGCGGTTAAGGCAAACGCGAGCGATTTTATCGTAAAATTCGGCGCGGTGCTTCTTAATCTCCTCGGACAGGTATCAGATGAGGAAATGATAGACTTTGTCGACGAGTTTGCAAAGAGCGCGGACGACTTGCAGTATGAGTCGATAATAAACGCGGTGCTGATGGAAAACTATACAAACAGCGCGGGCGTTTCGCTTTTGCAGACGGACTCGGATATAGAGCATTTAAGAGCTCTCGGCAAGAACTTAAAACATATCGATACATACAGGACACTGTTACAGTCGATTATAAAGAACGATAACGTCTATAAGGACGAATCGGAGCTTATGAAATTTACCGACAGCGTTCTGCCGGGAATTCAGAGTCTTACGACGTATACCGTTAAACATACTATTGAGATGTGCGGCGGCGACCCCGAGGAATACAATTCCGACCGTCAGAAGCAGATAGACGCGGTTATCGGAAAGTCTGTCAGCGTTATTCTCGCAGCTCAGGCGATGTACGACCCCGCAAAGGGAACCGAGGTTCCCGAGTCGGTCGATGAAATAGTCGACAGCTTTAAAAAATCGTTTTTGGGTGATTTTTCATCATTCCTCGACGGAGTAGGAAAGGCTTTCGATTTATCAAACGCGGCTATCGAATACGCGACGATATTAAACTCGCTTTCTTCGCAGAAGGATACGACCGTCGGCGCGCTTAACAGAATGTCCGCCCATACGGATAAGGATGACCTTTCAACGACCGTAGGTAATTATAATAAAATGCTGTCCGAGCAGTTCGACCTCGAATCTTTTGACTATAAGGCGATAGTTTATAAGTTGAATAACAGCAATTATTTAGAGGGTAAGCTTATTAAAAAAGCGACTGACGGTTTTAAGGGTATTGTAAAGCAGATTGACGATCAGGTAGGCGGTTTCAAACTGACTTCGAGCGACGCAATGGCTTTTAAACTTGCGAATCTCGGCAAGATCGTGTCGATTGCCGTTTTTGTCGCGGACAAGGCTACAAATATAAAAGAGACCGCGAAGAAAATATATATATGCAAATATATATCCTATATGATAGACGCGGCGGTAAAGGCGTATAAGGCTGACCTTTCGGCGTATAAAAAATCAAAGACAGACGAAGACGCTAAAAAGGTGCTCGACGATCTCGAACTTTTGAGAAAGTTAAGACTTTACGGCGAGAAACAGGCGTACGGCTCGGTTGTTTCGCAGACTACGTCTGTTGTCGGCACCCTGTTAAGCGGCGGATATGACGATACTGCCGATATAACGAGACGTTACAATGCGCATATAGATACGATAATGGCGTGTACGCCGATAGTTTCGTTTGCGTCGAGCTTTTCTGTCAATAAGGGGCAGACGCTCACCGTGTTCCCCATGGCTATGGATAACGGCAAAATCTGTCTGTACGCTAAACTTACGGAATCGTCGGGAAAGATAATTTCCGAATTCCCCGAGGCAGACGTTCTCTTCGGCGCTCAGTTTATATTAAACGGCGGTACGCTTGCCGTTGCACGCAGTGAAAAATCGAAGATGAACGGTATTAATTTAAGCTGTGTCGAAGTAAAGTCAGACAGCACCGTTAAGCTCAACCGCGTCGGCGTTTATTTGAACAGGCTTGTAAATTCGGCCAAACTTAATATAGAGGCAATGAGCGATAATACTCATGTTGAAATAACCGACAGCTTCGAAAATGCCGGAACCGTTACATTCTCGGGCAATGAGACTCAAATAGTAACGAACACGCTTACTAATTCGGGAACAATCGGAGTCGGAAATTCCGAGCTTATATGCTATTCGTCTCTTAATAACGACGGAACGATAAACGGAAAAATAAGACTTTGCGATAAGGGCAAGGCTCCCGTTTATTATTCGATTATCGGTTATTCGGACGACGAAAATTATACGCTCTCGGGCAGCGGAACCGTCGATAATCTTATATTCGACAACAGCGACAAGCGGGGAGTAAAGATATCCGGTTCGCAGAGCGTTTCAGGCTCGTTTTCGAATTCGTCTACGAGACTGCGTACGCCCGAAAATCTGTACCTCACGGGTTCGTGTACGGTTGGCGGCGCGTATATGCGCTCGGGTATCAGTCTTAAAAACTTTACCTCGTCACAGAGTATTACGTTTAAAGAGGCGGTGTCGATTGTAGGCGACGTTACTTTAAATTCAAAATGCGTTTTCGGTGACGCGCTTTATATGACGACGAATGCGGGAACGCTCACGCTCTCATCGCCCTCCGACGTTATGGGTGATTTCGTATGTAACGGCGGTAAGGTCGCAGGCTCCGATTATTTAACATTGTACGGCAGTGCTGATATAAACACGAGCACGGCGCAGATAACGAAGCTTAAATTTAACGGCTCCGTACCGCAGTCGCTTTACTCTTCGGGTACGCTTACGGTAACGGATTTTGTTAACAATAATACTTCAAAAGACGGCGTGAGCGTAAACAGTACGGTTTATGTCACGGGTACGCTCAGCTGTGCTAAGAATTCGAGATTTGCAAACGGTAAGAATCTGTATCTTACCGGAAACGCGAAAATAGGTTCCTCGGGCGCGCGCGGTTCGCTGTCCGTTAAGGACTGGACGTGCAGTGACGATATGACGGTTTACGGTTCGCTGTTCGCTTCGGGCAATGTTACCGTCGCGCAGAATAAAATGCTCTCGTCGTACGGATATACGCAGTCGGACGGCAAGCTGAACGTGTCCGACGGTGCGGTGCTGAACGTCGACGGCGACATGAGCGCGAAAGAAACCGAGAATGCGGGCGTTATCAAAATAAAGGGCGACAGCATATTCTCGGGCAAATTAAACGGCGGAACGGTTATATCCGACGGCGATATGGATATGTCCGCAGACTTTACGCCCGACAGTCTTAAGTTTACGGGCAAGACGGCGCAGTATGTATACAACACAGCCTCGACGAACGTTAAAAATCTCGAAATAGATAACATGTCAAAGTCGGGATTCAATGTTAAGAGCGTTATTAACGTAAGTGATAAATTTATAAATAAGACAAAGAATCTTATAAACAGCTCTAATATTAAATTAAAGGGCGGTTCAATATATGACGACTGCGGTACGTCGTCGCGCAGTGATTTGACTGTCAGCGGTGACTATACTTTGAAAAGCGGTAAAACGCTCACCGTAAACGGCGACTTTAAACTCACGTCGGGCGCGAAGCTGACGGTCGAGGACGGTGCGAAGCTTAAAGTCAACGGAAATTTCGTTTCCGATTCAGCCGATATAATTGTTATAAAGGACGGCAGTATCACGGTAAACGATTATTTCAGCGTAAAATCGGGCTCTCTTGCACTCGGCGGTTCTGCCGAGGTTAAGGGCGATACCGTTTTTGCAAATACGGTGATATCTGGTGACGGCGGACTGATAATGAAGGGCGATATCGAAAATTCGTCGTGTACGTGGAACAGTCCCGCGCTCGAATTTAACTCGCGTCTCCCGCAGTATGTCGGCGGGGATAATATAACGGCGGGTTCGCTGACGGTCAAAAACGGCTCGAAGTCGGGCATTACGTTCGGCACGTCCGTTTATTATGACGAATTAACGTCCGACAGCGTTAAGATTAATAATGAAAATAAACTTATAAAGAAATAACAGGGGGATAAATATTATAATGAAAAAGTTATCAAAATTCCTGTCTTTTATACTGACTCTTGCGCTGGCGTTTTCCGTGTCGTCGGGCTTTGCCGTTTACGCGCAGACGGGAAGCGGTACCGCGGACAGCCCGTATCTGATATCGACTCCCGCCCAGCTTCAGGCTATGAACAGCAACGTTTCGGCGTACTATAAGCTGACGGCTGATATAAATCTTAACGGTATGGACTTCACCCCGATAGGCAACGCCGATTCGGGCGCGTTCTCGGGCGATTTTGACGGCGCGGGGTATACGATATCGGGTTTGAGCGTTTTTTCGGGCAAGTACTCGGGACTTTTCGGCTGTAACGAGGGCGTTATCCACGACGTTATACT
>JALEQX010000024.1 GCA_022763825.1 Oscillospiraceae bacterium
TTATTTTTTATCGCCTCCTAAATTTTATAATGATGCGTTTATTTTATATATCTTTCTCGAATTCCCCCTCTCGGTAAAGCTTTTCAATGTTGTTATTTTTTCTAAGCTCTCGATTTGTTCTGCTGCTTAGATTTCTAACCCCTGTTTCATCCAAAATAAAAGCACACTCAGGTCTTGTTTGCTCTGTATTCAGAAGTGTAACATTATGTGTTGTTACCATAGACTGCATATTATCGAAACAGTTTATTATTTCTAATATTTTTCTTGATACTTCATAATGATAGTAAGCATCAAATTCATCTATTATAAGAAAAGATAAATTTTCGAATTCCAGCAACCAACAAAAAAATAACATAAGAGTACGGGTTCCTGATGATGCAATTTCATTAAATGCTATAACTTTGTCATTTTCAAATCTTGCACCTATAACAAGATTACCGCTGCTCAATTTTAATGGCACTAAGTCATAGTTTAATTCCATAATTTTCAAAAACTCATTAAAAGCCTCTAATCTGCCGTTTCGGAGAATAATATCATCAAGCTTATCACCGCCTAACTTATAGCCAATATATTGATTTGCTTCACGTAAAGAACGAAAATATAACATTCCCTTTACAAAATTCAAAAGAAGCGTTATTACCGATTCGTCATCAATTATTGTATTATTATAAATATATTTTATAACAGAAAGCTGTTTTTGAAGGCCTTTTGTTCGCAAATTCTTTGCCTCCGGTATTTTTATAAAATTCTTTGACTCATCAACAAAATCATGATAAATAACAGTTTTACCATTTACTGTCAAAATTTCTAAAAGCAAATCTCTGGTGTCTGTTTTTACATATTTATATACAACCTTTTTCTTCCCAAATATAAAATCATATTGAAAAGTAGCAATCGGAGTATTGTTTCCTATATAAGTATACATATACGACGGCGTTAAATCTTTTTCGACATCAAGAAGATGCGTTGTAATATCTACAATTGCAGAACAGAGACTTGTTTTTCCGGAGGCATTTTTTCCGTAAACAATAGAATTTTTAGCAATTTTATTCTTAATCAAGTTTTTACTGAATGAATAATCTCGAACTGTCGTCAAATCCCATATTATATTATTTTTAAAACCTTTATAGTTTGAAACCTCAAAACGCGTTAACATGCCAATCCCCCCTTGATATGGAAATTATATCATATTATTTTATCGAAGTTAAGCACTTTCTGAACTTTTTTTACGGATTTTATTGTATTTTGTCTTTATTTGTTTATTATTCTAACAGATTTTTGCATTTTTTTTACATCATCATTTAATACAGTCATATACAAACACTTATATAAAAACTATAAATAATAAAATTGTAAAAAAATCATATAATGTTTCTGTAACAAAAAAAATGCGGAGCTTTCATCAAGCCCCGCGTTTTTCATATGCTTATTTCAAAAACGAATCCATAAATATCGAAACTATCGTCTTAAATATTTCGGCAAGTTTCTTTAAAATATTTATTATTGCGTTCTTAAAACTCTTCGAACTGTTTTTATTCAAAGGAGTCAGCGTATTATTATTTGCGTTATAATACATAAACTGCGTATAATCGGAGTCAAAAACACTCAGCTGTTTATCCGAATCGGCAAGATAAAATATAAAGTCGGTGGTGTCCCCCACGTTATAGTCAACATGCGCCTGATTCTTTATAAAGAATGTATATTCGGGAAACATACAGCTTGACGCGTCTATCATTCTGTCCTTTGAAATATGATCATGTCCATCGCCGACAGCCTGAACATAATCATCAGGCAGAACCGAGTCAAGCTCCGAGCTGACTGCACCGCCGGACGCATATTTAACGTCGATAAGCAAGTCGGTATTAGACGAAACATGACTGTAAACGGGAAGTCCCTGTAAATTGTACTGGCATACGATATATACGTTCGCACCGTCGTCAATTGCCCCTTCGAGTAGGTCTTTCGCTTTTGACTGAACGCAGTAAATATACTCATCGCATCTTGATATCATCTTCGCGTTAACACTGCTGTCAAGCATAAACGATTTCGCGTTTTCATATTTTTCAAATGCCGTAAGGTCGAATATTCCCGGCATCGTACCGAATACTTTTTTAAGAATCTCGGAATATATTTCATCCTTTAGATTATTGAGAATATCGGTGCAGATATCCTCCGCTCTGTCCCCGAGTCCCGCCGTATCAGCGGCAATCATGAGAATATTATAGAACAATGAACAAATATCTGTTTTGCCGAGGTCACCTACCCTGTTCATCAGCGCGTCTTTGTCAATATACAATTCGCCCGAGAGCATCGCGCCTACGGCTTCCACACCCTGAAAAGCAGTCGACAGCATTAAAATATTCTTAACGTTTTTCGCGCCGTATTTATAAAGATAGGACGTTACGACAGTTCCGCCCATACTGCAGCAGGCAAGATTTACTCTGCTCGCATTATGCTTTTTTAACGCCGTTTCAATCATGGCATTAAGTCCGTCCGCATGCTCAAGCGGGTCAAGTCTCCAGTCATAATTATAAAAATAGACGTTTTCTGCACCGTATTTTTCACACGCCGCACGGACAATACCAAGCTCATCCTTGTTTTCATCTTTATAAAGCTCAGGATAGTTCGACATATTTTTATCGTACGCCGGCGCAGTTATGTTATAAACGCTGTCGCCGTTTTCGTCGCATTCAAGCTTTGAAATTGCCGAATAAACAACCGGCAGAGCTTTATCCCCGAACGCTTTATAATTCCTTGTCTTAATAAGTTCCGAAATCGGATATACAAGCTGTTTTGCAAGCGAAACGACAGTATCGCGCTTCATCGGCCATACCTGATTATCGTTTTCATATAAAGGCATCACGTTCATACCTGCGACGAGTATAAAAGGCGTATTTTTCTCACCGTCGTACGCAGCTGCACAAACTGCGGACGAAAGCGATATAATAACGCTCAATAAAACAGAAATTACTTTTTTCACTGTATTTTCCTCCTTAATAATGCTGTTTCACAGCCTTTAATCCTGATGCAATCCGAAAATTAGGAAGAGTTTATTACGTTATGCGAAAATCGAT
>JALEQX010000036.1 GCA_022763825.1 Oscillospiraceae bacterium
ATATTGTATTGATTTTTAATTCGTTATAATTTATAATATAAATTAACATATATTATCCGGGGACGGAGGAAACTACAATGCAGAAAAAATTTAAAAGAGTTATCTGTATCGTTATGACGATTCTTATGCTCGTCACCGTTATGCCTGTTACGGTATTTGCGGCAGAATCGTGCGGTAACGGTACCTATTGGGAGTACAAAAAGGATCCGTATATGATTTTTATTTCGGGCACGGGCAAAGCCGACGCCGTTATGTCAAACTATGAGTCGAATAAGGACGCTCCGTGGTATAAGGCAACCGCATGGTATAAGGTGGGAGCTCTTAAAACGCCGACGAAATACAACGTAAGAAGTATTGCAAAAAAAGTCAGCGTCAACGGCACTTCGTCCGTAGGTTCGTATGCGTTTTCTTACCTCGGCGAGGTTACGAACGTAACGTGCAGCGCTTCTGTTAAGAAGATCGGACATCATGCATTCTTAAACGATAAAAAACTTAATTCGGTAAGTCTGCCCAGCGTTTCGACTATCCGAGAGTCTGCGTTCGAGGGCTGTTCGAATCTTAAAACCGTATCGTTTCCCGCCGTCGAACGTATTGACGCGAGAGCGTTCGCTTCCTCCGGACTTAAGAACATAACGCTTCCCGAGAGCGTAAAACACATTGATTCGACAGCGTTCGCAGGCTGTTCGGGTCTTACCGTAACGTGCGTAAAGGGTTCGTACGCCGATACATTCTGTTCAAATAACGGAATAAAAAAGAATTATTCTAATAATATATCTCTTTCCGCGGGATTCAACATGAGTTCGAAAAATCTTGAGCTCACGGTTTCTCTCAGCGGTTCAAAGGGATTTGAAGCGGGTATGTTCACCGTTACTTACAACCCCGAAAAAATGACTTACGTAAACAATTCTGCCGTATCGGCTTCGTCCGGCGTCGACAGCGGTGACATCGCAGTTAATTCTTCGACAGCCGGAAAACTCGTTATTTCTCTTATGCTTAAAACCGGCATGAGCGCAGACCCGGCTTCTCTTATTAAACTTGCATTCAAAACCTCGTCAAACCTTGCCGTTCAGGACAGCGCGGACTTTTCTGTAATATCTTCATATATGAGCGTTAACGGCACGGAGAAAGAATATAACGGCGCCCAGCTTAAAAATGTTAATCTCCATTCGTACGTTTCTTCATCCGTCGCTTCTACATGTAAAGTAAAGGGCTATACGCTTCACAAATGCGCGATATGCTCTAAGGAGTATAAGGATAATACGTTAAAAGATTTCGGTCCTCACCGGTATAAGGAAATAAAGAATGTTCCCGCAACCTGTACAAAGGACGGTTCTAAAACGGAAAAATGCTCCGTCTGCGGCGATGTAAAAACGACCGTTTTTAAAGCGACGGGACACAAATACGTCGAAACCGTCGTGCCTCCCACCTGTGCGTCTGACGGATATACGTTTCATAAGTGTTCCGTATGCTCCGACGAATATAAGGACAACATTATAACCGACCGTAACGCTCACGTATTCGAAACAACCGCTCTTACCGAGCCGACGTGCACCGAGGCGGGACATAAGACGGAGAAATGCACCATCTGCGGATTCGTACAGGAAACCGATCTGCCCGCAGCCGGACACAGCTATGTTGATACCGTAGTACCCCCCACATGCACGCAGAAAGGATATACTCTTCATAAATGCTCCGTATGCTTGAATGAAACAAAGGATAATTATACGAATACCGTTGCTCATACTTACGAAAAACAGACGACTCCCGCCGGCTGTACGGAGGACGGCTCAAACGTATACACATGTACCGTCTGCGGTTACTCCTATTCGGAGAAGATCCCGGCACCCGGTCATATGTGGGACGACGGCGTAATTGCAAGACCTGCGACAAAGACAAGAAGAGGCATTTTGAAATACACCTGCAATGTCTGCGGTGAGACGAGAAATGAGGATATCCCCGCACTCTCGGATGATGATGATACGAATAATACGACTAAGCCCGACGATACAAACATCACCACAAAGCCTGACAATACTTCAAAGGTCGAGATAAAGGAAGGCGAAACGAGCGTTTCCGTAGACGAATCGTCGAAGTATTTCAAAGTCGTTCCGCCCAAATCGGCAGGACTTTCATATGCGGAGTTCAAGGGACTGTTCAAGACCGCGCCCGAAATTAAGAATTCGGATGAAGACAAAGTTGCTACATCAAATAACGTAACGGCAAACGGCGAAACCTACACGATAATTCTTCTCGGCGACCTTGACTCTAACGGAAAAATTACAGCCGCCGACGCGAGACTTATACTCAGAATCTCCGCAAAGCTCGACGCTCCGACAGAGACGGCACGTCTTGCGGGCGACCTCGACTCTAACGGAAAAATCACAGCTAAAGAGGCAAGAAGCGTTCTGAGATTCTCGGCAAGACTTCAGAGTACTATTTTATAATTAATAATTAACAGCTTAAAAATCGAACCGCTCGGATTCATTCCGGGCGGTTTTGATTATCAAAAATGTATAGAGACCGGTACTCTGTACCGCCTAAAACTTTGCAGGCATTACGGCGTATGACAGCGTTTAACTGAGGCTTCAAACCTGACAGGCGCCGGTCTGCCTGCGTTTTCATCCTTGTTAAACAGGTCATACCTGCAATCAGATGTAAACTTTTAGGCGTTACAGAGTGCCGGAAAGACGCACCTGAATTTCGTTTTATTTCAAGCGTCTGTTTTCTACGGTTGACATTATTGATGAGTTATGATATACTTTTTTCACAAAACCCGGCAGCCGGGAGCGGATTTTTCAAGAGATATCTTTTTTCGCCGCGCAGTTTACACTGCGGGGCTTTTTTTAATGCCTTTTTATAGTTTTCAAAACTGAAAATATGATTGTAAATATAAAGTATCGGGAGAGGACAAGCACAAAATGAATCAGGATTATATGAAAGAAAAGAAAATACTGCCGTTGGTGATTTCCATGGCACTGCCGATGGTCATTTCCATGGCGGTGAATTCACTTTACAACATTGTCGACAGCTATTTTGTCGCAAAGATAAGCGAGGACGCGATGACGGCGCTGTCGCTCGTTTATCCCGTTCAGAATCTAATGACCGCGATAGCCGTCGGATTCGGAGTCGGAATGAACGCGCAGATTGCGTTTTGCCTCGGTGCAAAAAAGAACGAACAAGCCGACCGCGCCGCAGTTACGGGACTGCTTCTGAGTTTCATTCACGGCATAGCTTTGATGGTTGTCTGCATTCTGTTCATACCGAAATTTCTGTCGTTTTACACCGACAGCGAGGACATTATAAAAATGGGACTCGAGTATGCGAACCGGGCGTTTATCTTCTCGGCAATTATAATGCTGGGAATATCTTTCGAAAAAATATTTCAAGCGGTCGGACGAATGAAAACGACAATGTTTTGTATGCTTGTCGGATTTATAGCAAATATAGTTCTCGACCCGCTGATGATATTCGGCATAGGTTTCTTTCCCGAGATGGGCATGGCGGGCGCAGCATACGCTACGGGAATAGGACAGTGCGCAACGCTGATTGCATATATTATATTTGCATTAGTAAAACCCCTGCCTGTTTCGTTTTCGAAAAAGAACGTTTCGTTTAATAAAAATTTATTATCAAAGCTATATACCGTCGGAATTCCCGCATCGCTGAACATGGCTCTGCCGTCGCTTCAGGTTTCGGCGCTCAACGGAATATTGTCCGCGTTTTCTGACAAATACGTGCTTGTGCTCGGCGCATATTACAAACTGCAAACGTTTATTTATCTGTCCGCAAACGGAATTATTCAGGGCGTCCGCCCGATTGCCAGTTTCAACTACGGCGCGGGCGAAATAAAGAGGGTAAACGATACGTTTAAAACAACCATTGCGCTGACCGCGGGCGTTATGGCTCTGGGAGTTATGCTGTCGGTAACAATCCCCGCAAAGATAATAGGGCTGTTCACCTCGAGCGCCGATACGATAGACATCGGCGTAAAAGCACTGCGAATAATTTCGGCGGGATTCGTTTTTTCCGCAGTTTCCGTAACGTGCTGCGGTATGCTGGAGGCGCTGGGGAAAGGCGCGCCGTCGCTCGGCGTGTCGTGCATAAGATATGCGGTAATTATAATCCCGGCAGCGTATATTTTAAGCCGTACCGCATTGGGGGCGCAGGGCGTGTTCTTTGCGTTTCCCGTATCGGAAATAATAACAGCCGCGGTATCGTATGTGATATTTAAAAAATACAGCGGATTACCGAGAACGGGACGGCAGAATTTTGAAGAGAAGAGAGAAATAAGAAGAGAGAAAAGATAAGAGAATCGGTTCCGTTTTCTTCGAAAACATTGATTATATTACCGAGTGTCCGGTATATGCCGACGAGGGTCGATTTATATCCTGTATAATCATAAATCGGTCAGGGTTTACACCGAACCTCTGCACTCTTCACTATTAACTATTAACTAAAAATGCGGGGTTCCGAATGCTCGGAACCCCGTGATTATTTTACTTTATCAGTCTCTGCCGTGTTTTCTGTCTCTTCCGCCCTTGAAATCCCTGCGGGGTTTTCTCGGAGCGTCCGAAACGGTATTCTCGGGAACAAGTCCCTCGACTTCGATAAGCGCGTCGCGTCTTGAAAGGTTAAGTCTGCCCTGATCGTCTACGGGGAGAACCTTAACGATTATCTCGTCGCCTACGTTTACAACGTCCTCAACCTTTTCGGTTCTCTTGACGTCGAGCTGGCTGATGTGTACAAGACCCTCTTTACCGGGAGCGATCTCAACGAATGCGCCGAACGACATGAGTCTGGTTACGACGCCCTTGTAAATTGCGCCGACCTCGGGATCCTTTGCGATAGTCTCGATAATATCGAGAGCTCTGTGCGCGTCGTCGATATCCGTAGCGGTGATGAATATGGAGCCGTCCTCCTCAACGTCAACCTTACAGTTGCACTCTGCGCAGATCTTCTGTATAACCTTGCCCTGCTTGCCGATAACGTCGCCGATCTTGTCAACGTCAATCTTCGTAGTGAGCATCTTGGGAGCGTATTTTGAAAGCTCTTTTCTCGGCTCGGGAATAACGGGAAGGATTACCTCGTCGAGTATCTTACAACGGGCTTTGTATGTCTTTTCGAAAGCCTCTTTAATGATTTCGGGGGTAAGGCCGTGAACCTTGGTATCCATCTGAATAGCGGTAATACCCTTCTTCGTTCCGCCTACCTTGAAGTCCATATCGCCGAAGAAATCCTCAAGCCCCTGGATATCAACCATGGTGATGAAGCGGTCGCCCTCGGTTACAAGACCGCAGGAAATACCGGCTACGGGAGCCTTAATCGGAACGCCGGCGGCCATAAGAGCAAGCGTAGAACCGCAGATAGAAGCCTGCGAGGTCGAGCCGTTCGAGGAGAGAACCTCGGAAACAAGTCTTATAGTATAGGGGAACTCCTCAACGGAGGGGATAACGGGGAGAAGCGCTCTTTCGGCAAGCGCGCCGTGACCGATCTCACGTCTGCCGGGACCTCTGGAGGGCTTCGTTTCGCCGACGGAGTATGAGGGGAAGTTGTAGTGATGAATATATCTCTTTGTATCCTCGTCGTCGATACCGTCGAGCATCTGTGCGTCGCGCGCCGCGCCGAGCGTTGCAACGGTGAGAACCTGGGTCTGACCTCTGGTGAACATGCCCGAACCGTGAACTCTCGAAAGCAGGTCGATCTGAGCGTTAAGCGGTCTCATATCGTCAAGACCTCTGCCGTCTACACGCTTGCCCTCGTCGAGAAGCCAGCGGCGGACGATAAATTTCTGTAATTTATACATGCAGTCGTCGATTTTCTCCGCTTCCTCGGGGAATTTCTCGTCGAATTCAGCATGAACTCTCTCGTAAATCGGGAGAAGTCTCTCGTCCCTGATTCTCTTATCATCGGTGTCGAGAGCGGCTTTAACGTCGTCGATTGCAAACTCCTTAACAGCCTCGAAAAGCTCATGAGAGGGGTCGTTGGATACAAATTCGACTTTCTTTTTGCCGATTTCGGACTGAATGTCCTTTATGAATTCAACGATTTTCTGATTTTCCTTGTGAGCGAGCATAATGCCGTTGAACATGGTGTCGTTGTCTATTTCGTTCGCGCCTGCCTCGATCATTGCAATAAGCTCGTCGGTTGAAGCTACGGTAACAGCCATTTCGCTTCTGTCTCTCTGCTCGGCTGTGGGGTTGATGACATACTCGCCGTCAACAAGTCCTACCGAAACGCCCGATATGGGACCCGCCCACGGAATCGGGGAGATTGAAAGCGCGATTGAAACGCCTATCATAGCCGTGATTTCGGGCAGACAGTCGGGATCTACCGACATAACGGTAGCTACGATGCCTACGTCGTTTCTCATATCCTTGGGGAAGAGAGGACGGATAGGTCTGTCGATAACTCTCGCCGCAAGAACAGCCTTTTCGCTCGCCTTGCCCTCACGTCTCTGGAAAGAGCCGGGGATTTTACCTACGGAGTAAAGCTTCTCCTCGAAGTCAATCGACATGGGGAAGAAGTCTACGCCCTCTCTGGGCTTGTCCGACATGGTGGCGGTGCAAAGAACCTCCGTCTCGCCGTAGCGGATAAGGCACGAACCGCCGGCAAGCTGAGCCATTTTGCCGGTCTCTACAACGAGAGGTCTGCCGGCAAGCTCGGTTTTGAATACTTTGAAGTCTTCAAACATTTTTTTGTCTCCTTTTCTTAAATTTGAATCCGGGAGACTCCGCGCGGATATTTTCCGTCAATGTACAATTCACAGCCCGTCGTGACAGCGGACTCTGAATTGTACATTATACATTAAACATTTTCCGGCGAAAGCTCCTCACTAAATTGATTTCAGGGCGGCGAACCGAAAAGCGCGCCGCCCGTGTTGACAATTATTTACGAAGTCCGAGTCTTGCAACGATAGAACGGTATCTTTCGATATCGGTCTTCTGAAGATATGCAAGAAGGTTTCTTCTGTGACCAACCATCTTGTGAAGTCCGCGTCTTGAATGATGGTCCTTCTGATTGGTCTTGAGATGCTCGGTAAGGTCGGCTATTCTCTTGGTAAGAACAGCGATCTGTACCTCGGGCGAACCGGTGTCGCCTTCGTGAGTGGCATACTCTGCCATAATTGCCTGTTTCTCTGCCTGAGTCATTTTTTTCACCTCTTAAAATATTTGCATAACCGCAAGTCCCAGACAGGGCGGGTGAAACCGCTTTTCATTAAAAAGCCTGTCTCCCATATCCGAGGCTCGGGCATTAGCGTATTTATAATATCATATACAGAACGGTTTGTCAAAGACTTTTTTTTAACAACAAAATTTTTGACAAAAACATATTTTCGAGAGTAAATTATTTTTTTTCTTGCATTATCGTTTATTAAACAAAAAAATTTTTGACGAAAACAATATTTTCGAGAGTAAATTATTTTTTTCTTGTATTATCGTTTATTATATGATAATATATATAGAACATGGGCTTATATGCCCGGGAGGAAACAAATATGAAAACGGTTCTTGTTCTTTTCGGCGGAAAATCGAGCGAATACGAGGTTTCGCTTCTTTCGGCTTCTTCGGTCGTCAGAAACATTCCGCGCGAAAAATATAATATTGTAACCCTCGGCATCACGAGAGACGGCAAATGGCGTCTGTTCGAGGGCGATACGGATAAAATCGAGTCGGACGACTGGATTCCCGGTTCTCTTAAGGCTTACATAAACATTGATTACGGCTCTAAGCAGGTTATCGTCGAGGACGGCAGGATTATAGACGTCGACGTGTGCTTCCCCGTTCTGCACGGCAGAAACGGCGAGGACGGCACCGTTGCGGCGCTCTTGACCCTTGCCGGAATTCCGTTTGTCGGCTGCGACAACTTAGCCGGCGCGGTGTGTATGGATAAGGCGGTTACGAACGCACTCGCCGACTACGAAAACGTTCCGCAGGCAAAGTGGCTTAAAATCGATAAATTCGAATACGCAGACAACGGCTCCGCGTTTTTAAACGATTGTTTTGAAAAGCTCGGCTGTCCCGTATTCGTAAAGCCGGCGAACACGGGCTCGTCCGTAGGAGTCGCAAAGGCTTCGGGCAAAGAAGAACTCGGAAACGCAATAAAAGAGGCGTTTAAATACGACAAAAAAATCGTCGTTGAGGAATGTATAATCGGCAGAGAGGTTGAGTGCGCCGTACTCGGCAGCATCAATCCGACAGTTTCCGTTGTCGGTGAGATAAAGCCCGCAAACGAATTCTACGATTACGACGCTAAATATAAAAACGACAGCTCCGTTCTTCTCATCCCCGCCCCTTTAGATGAGAAAACAAGCGGAGAAATACGCTCTCTCGCCGTTAAAATATTCAAATCGCTCAACTGCACCGGGCTTTCAAGAGTCGACTTTTTCGTGCAGTCCGACGGAAAGGTTAAATTTAACGAAATAAACACTCTGCCGGGTTTTACTCCGATAAGCATGTACCCGAAGCTCTTTGACGAGTGCGGTATAAAATACCCCGATCTTATCGACAGACTTCTCAATTCTGCGATTGAACGCGAAGCATGAAAACCGAAGCGTTAATTGCAGTAAAGGACAAACAGACCACGCCCGACGGCTCGGAGAGCGTGGAGATCACGACGAGGGGTTACGTCATTCACGGTCATACGGACACGTATATGATATGCTACGACGAGCGTTTCGACGAGGAAAATACGTGTCATACGACGATAAGAGTCAAGAACGGCGACAGCGTTTCCGTCGTCAGAAGCGGAGCGTATTCGTCGGAATTGATTATAGAACGCGGAAAACGTCAAAGCTGTTTTTATCAGACGCCGTACGGCGAGCTTCTGATAGGAATTTACGGCAAGCAGGTCAAAAGCACCGTCAAAAACGGCAGCGGAGAGTTAAAATTAAAATATACGATAGATTACTACGGCGATTACGCCGCCGAAAACGAAATGACAATAATTGTTACCGCCGACGGCGGAAAGGATGAAATAAATTGAGCTATATAGTAAAAAAAGCGGAAGAACAGATAACGGAAATAATTAAAAACGCCGCGAAAAAAGCGGGCGAATCGGGTGCGCTCGGCGATGGCGAACTCCCCGAATTCAAGGTCGAAATTCCCGCGGACAGAACGCACGGAGACTACGCGACAAACGCCGCAATGGCTTCCGCAAGGGTATTCAGAATGCCTCCCGTTAAAATTGCCGCCGCGCTCGTCGATAACGCGGAACTTGACAACACGTATTTTAATTCGATAGAGAACGTAAACGGATTTATCAATTTCCGTTTAAGCCCGAAATACTATGCCGACATTCTCATGGACGAGAACGAAAAGGGCAGAATGTACGGTCATTCCGAAATGGGCAAGGGCAAAAAAGCTCTCGTTGAATTCGTTTCGGCAAACCCCACAGGTCCCATGCACGTCGGCAACGCAAGAGGCGGAGCGATGGGCGACTGCCTTGCAGAGGTTCTTACATGGGCGGGATATCACACAGAACGCGAATTCTATATAAACGACGGCGGAAATCAGATTGAAAAATTCGGGCTGTCGCTCGATTTGAGATATCAGCAGTTATTCAAAAACGGAGTCGAAATGCCCGAGGATTCCTACCACGGACAGGACATTATCGACCACGCAAAGGCTTTTGCGGAAATTCACGGCGACAAATACATGCACGTTTCCGACGAGGAGCGCAAAAAGGCTCTTGTCGACTACGCGCTTCCGCTCAATATCGCGGGACTCGAAAGAGATCTTCTTAAATATAAAATCAAATACGACACATGGTTTAAGGAAAGCACGCTCCACGAGTCCGGAGCCGCGAGAAACGTCGTAAAGCTTCTGACCGAAAAGGGTTATACTTATGAAAAAGACGGCGCGGTATGGTTCAAAGCCGAGCAGTTCGGATGCGACAAGGATTTTGTTCTCGTCCGTTCCAACGGATTTTTAACCTACATCGTCCCCGATATCGCATATCATTACAATAAACTCTGCATTCGCAATTTTGATATGGCAATCGACATTCTCGGCGCGGATCATCACGGCTACGTTCCGAGATTAAAGGCGGCTCTGCAGGCTCTCGGAGTCGACCCGGACAGGCTTAAAGTCGTACTCATGCAGATGGTTCGTCTTGTAAAGGACGGCGAAATAATCAAGGCTTCAAAGAGAAGCGGTAAGGCTATTACGCTCGTAACGCTCCTCGAGGAGGTTCCGATAGACGCGGCGCGTTTCTTCTTTAATATGAGAGAGGCGAACACGCACTGCGATTTCGACCTTGACCTTGCGGTTGAGGAATCTTCCTCGAATCCCGTTTATTACTGCCAGTACGCCCACGCGCGGATTTGCTCAATATTCAGAAAAACGGACGCTAAGGGCATTAAATTCGACGGATGCACCGAGGAACAGGCTGAACTTCTCACGGCGGACGAGGAAAAAGAGCTTATTCGCCATATAGCTTCTCTCACTGGCGAAATTGAGAGCGCCGCAAAGGCTCTCGACCCGTCGAGAATCACGAGATATGCGATAGAGCTTGCGACTCTTTTCCATAAATTCTATAACGCGTGCAGATGCGACGTGGAGGACGAAAACCTCCGTACGGCAAGACTGTTTTTGTGCAAGTGTACAAAGGACGTAATGGCGAATATTCTTTCGCTTCTCAAGGTCGACGCGCCGGAGAGCATGTAAAAAAACAATTCACGGATGAATTGTTTTTGGAGAAGAGATAAGAGAAAAGAATCGGTTTCGTTTTCTTTGAAAACGTTGATTGTTATAATCTTACAATGACAAATCAGTAAGGATTTGCACCGACGTTCTTCACTCTTTGCTTTTCACTGTTCACCGTAATAATTCACATTGAAATAAATTATTACTCCGAAGGAGGGCTTGTATGGCTGAAAATGAATCGCGCTCCGTCGCGCAGAATAAAAAAGCATATCACGACTATTTCGTAATCGAATCGTACGAGGCGGGAATCGAGCTTTTCGGCACGGAGGTAAAATCCGTCCGTCAGGGCAAGCTCAATTTAAAGGATTCGTGGTGCAGTATAGACGGGGGCGAGATATTCGCAAACGGTATGCACATTTCGCCCTACGAACACGGCAATATTTTTAACCGCGACCCCATGAGACCGAAAAAGCTTCTTATGCATAAAAAGGAAATAAATAAGCTTTACGGATTGACAAAACAGCAGGGATATGCGATAATTCCGTTGTCGGTGTATTTCAAAAAAGGCAAAGCCAAGGTTCAGCTGGGGCTTTGCAAAGGTAAGAAGCTCTACGACAAGCGCGAGGACGCCGCGAAAAAATCGGCGGCAAGAAGCATTGAGCGCGCGGTCAGGGGCGAGAAAAACATCTGATTATTAATTTGATTATTATTTACTATATTTGCAAATAATATATACGGCGTTGACTGTGCGCCGAAAATACGGGGATGAAAGGATTTCGACGGGGATCCGGAATTTCGGTAAGCGGGCAGAGAAGTGGGCTCTCTTTAAAATCCACAACGTTTAAATAATAAACGACAACAATAAAACAGTTTTAGCAGCTGCTTAATTGCAGCCGCCGTTCCCCCCGGGAGTACCGCGGCTCGGACGGGAGCGTCATTCAGCGGTGAACGTGAACAGACACAGCGTTTCGTAATCTGTCATGCATAACGAAACTGCCCGAACGTAAGCCTGCCGACAGGCTCGCGCAAGGGGAGAAAATAGTATATCGGCTACGCTCGTAGAAAGCCGGGAGGATGGGTTTTCGGACAGGGGTTCGACTCCCCTCATCTCCACCAAAAAAATCGGCAAATCTCTAATGGGATTTGCCGATTTTTTTCTTCTTTGCTTTTCACTCTTCACTAAACAAACTTGCTGATTTATGTTAAGTACAAACAAAAAAATGAAATCATGACCGCCGCGCAGCCGTCTCTTATATTTAAAATATTCATATCAGCGCCCCCTTATTTTTATAATATTCGCTCTGCTTGTATGAAGCAATTAAAAAAATAAGGAAACGGGTCAATTTCGTTTATAAAAATAAGGCGTTAGGGCTAATAATTAGAAAAATAA
>JALEQX010000043.1 GCA_022763825.1 Oscillospiraceae bacterium
CCCGCTTCGCCGTTCGGAATTCCCGACGGCTCTCTGTGAAGCTCGTAACGGCAGTCCCCTTTTTCGAAAACAATATGAACGCCGTGCCCCTCGTGCGACATTTTAAATCCGTCGGAAACGAGTATATCCGAAGCTCTTTCGATATCCTCGCTCCGGACTAAAAAATCGACGTCGCCCATATCTCTTAATAGCGGGTCGGGATAATAGTAAGCCGAAGCGTAACCTTTTAAAATAACGTAATCGATTCCAGCGTTTGTCATCAATTCGTGAAGGTGCGCATGCTGTGAATCGACCGTGACGTTGCGCACGAGCCTTGAACGCATTATACGCCTTATCACGCCGATATCATTCGATTCGCCGTCGATTTTATAAGACGAAAACGCAAGCGACGACACGCCCTGCGCATATGCTTCCTGCCACGCAGAGCCTATATCCTCGTTTTTGATACTCGCAATATCGGAGCCGAACAGCGCGTGAGAAACGAGAGCAAGAACATTATTCTCTTTTTCGTTAAAGTTAAAAGAGTCGGGATTCATAATTTCAGACATCTTCGGAAAAAGTATCGGGTTTAGACGGGTCGAATTTCTCGTTCGCCCACATAACGGTGACAAGCGGTTCGGTTTTTGATAAATTTATAATATTGTGAGTGTAACCTGGGAGCATGTGCACAGCCTGCATTTTCTCGCCCGAAACTTCGAATTTAATAACTTTTTCATCGCCTATTTGTCTCATTTCGATAAGGGCTTTGCCCGAGACGACGATAAAGAATTCCCACTTCGAATTATGCCAGTGCTGACCTTTCGTAATGCCGGGATTGCTTACATTTACTGAAAACTGACCGCAGTTTTCGGTCTTTAAAAGCTCCGTAAAAGAGCCCCGCGCATCCTTGTTCATTTTCAAATCGAACGCGATTTTATCCTCGGGCAGATACGACAGAAAAGCCGAATACAGCTTCTTTTTAAACGAGCCGTCGGGAATTTCGGGCATAACGAGGGTCGACGGCTGGGCTGCGAATTCGTTTAAATAATTTACGATTTCGCCGAGAGTAACCTTATGCGTAACCGGGCAGTAACAGTATTTTCCGTCAAGGTCGGGGATAACACCGAGTCCGTCAAACCGGCACCTGTGTTCTTTACCCTCGAGCGCGTCGAGCATTTCCTCTACAAGGTCGTCTATATATAAAAGCTCAAGTTCGGTTTTTTCGTCGTTTACGGTAACGGGCATATCCCGTGCGATATTGTAACAGAACGTCGCAACAGCAGAATTATAATTGGGTCTGCACCACTTGCCGAACAAATTCGGAAAACGGTAGACGAGCGTTTTTACTCCCTTTATTTCTCCGTAAGAAATAAGCAGATTCTCGCCCGCAAGTTTACTCTGGCCGTAGACGGAACCTGCGTATCTGCCGACAAGAGAAGCCTGCGCGGAGGACGAAAGCATTATCGGAGCACTGCTGTTATTACGCCTTAACGAATCAAGCAGAGTCTCAAGGAAACCGACGTTTCCCCTCATAAATTCGCTTGTATCGTCGGGTCTGTTTACGCCCGCAAGATTAAATACGAAGTCCGCGTTTTTGCAGAATTCGTCAAGCTCTTCTGATGTATTTCCGATATCATAGCAGTATATTTCGTCTATTTTCAGATTCGGACGCGTTCTGTTTTTTAAATTCTTAATGTTCAATAAATTCTCGACGAGATTTCTGCCTACAAATCCGTTCGCGCCTGTTACGAGTATATTCATATCAATACTTTCTCCAAACCGTTTTATTAACAATCGACGTATAGCTCTGTATGAGATTCACGATTTTATCGGACACATTTTCGTCCGTGTAATCGGGAACGCACGTGCAAACTTTTCTGTTCGAATTCATCATCAGCGCAGTTTCGGCCGCCTGCAAAAGAGAATCGGAATCTATACCCGCCAGTACGAAACAGCCCTTGTCGAGAGCCTCCGGGCGTTCGGTTGAGGTGCGTATGCACACGGCCGGAATAGGTGTTCCCTTACCCATGTAAAAACTCGACTCCTCGGGCAGAGTTCCCGAGTCTGAAACGACCGCGAACGCGCGCGACTGTAATTTATTATAATCTATAAAACCGAGAGGCTCATGCCTTATAACGCGCTTATCAAGCTTAAAACCCGAAGCGTCGAGGCGTTTTGCCGAACGCGGATGGCACGAATAGAGAACGGGCATGTCGTACTTTTGAGCAAGAGCGTTGACCGCCGTAAAAAGGGACGTAAAATTTTTTTCGGTATCGATATTTTCCTCGCGGTGCGCCGAGAGAAGAATATATTTTTTATCTTCAAGTCCGAGACGGGAGAGAATATCGCTTTTCTCTATCTCTTCATAATGCGCGTCAAGAACCTCCGCCATGGGCGAGCCCGATACAAAGGTGCGCTCCTTAGGCAGTCCGCACTCTGCAAGATACCGTCTCGCGTGCTCGGAGTACGCTATGTTTACATCGGAAATAATGTCAACGATACGTCTGTTGGTCTCCTCGGGCAGGCACTCGTCCTTACAGCGGTTTCCCGCCTCCATGTGAAAAATCGGGATGTGAAGCCGTTTTGCCGAAATCGCGGAAAGACAGCTGTTCGTATCTCCGAGAATCAGCAGAGCGTCGGGCTTTATCTCGTTCATAAGCTTATACGACGAGGAAATTATATTACCCATTGAGTCTCCGAGATTATCGGCGGCGCAGTCAAGGTAGATTTCGGGCGCGTCAAGCCCCAAATCCTTAAAAAATATACCGTTTAAGCTATAATCGTAGTTCTGTCCCGTGTGCGCGAGAATCGTATCAAAGTACATACGGCACTTTTTGATAACCTCCGAAAGTCTTATGATTTCGGGGCGTGTTCCGACGATTATAAGCAATTTTAATCTTCCGTTATTTTTAAAAGAAACATTATATTCCATATTCTTCTCCGAATATTATTAAAGTCTGCCGAGCTTTTCGAGTTCTTCTCTTATATAGCTTAATTCGAGCAGTTTTTTCTTAACTCCCTCAACGTCGAGAATCGCAGTATTGTTCGAATTGAATTCGGTCAGCGTATTTCTCTGCGCCTCGCCGGAGGTGAAGAATTTATCGTAATTCAAGCTTCTGTTGTCTGCGGGAACTCTGTAAAAGTTGCCGAGATCCTCCGCGTGGGCGCACTCCTCGTTTGTAAGGAGCGTTTCGTACATCTTTTCGCCGTGGCGGATTCCGATAATTTTGATGTCGCTCTCACTGCCTCCGAACAGCTCGCATACGGCTTTCGCCTGCGTATGGAGCGTACACGACGGAGCCTTCTGAACGAGAATGTCACCGCTTTGAGCATTTTCAAACGCGAAAACGACGAGTTCGACCGCCTCCTCAAGAGACATTATGAATCTCGTCATGTCGGGATTCGTAACGGTAATCGGCTGACCGTTCTTTATCTGTTCTATCCACAGCGGGATGACCGAACCGCGCGAGCACATTACGTTGCCGTAGCGCGTACAGCATATTTTTGTCTTGTCGGGCGAAACGGTACGCGATTTCGACGTTGCGACGCGCTCCTCGAGAGCTTTGGTTATGCCCATCGCGTTTATCGGGTACGCCGCCTTGTCCGTCGACAGACATATAACCGATTTTACCCCCTCGTCAATCGCGGCGGTGAGGACGTTGTCCGTACCTATTACGTTCGTTCTGACAGCCTCCATCGGAAAGAACTCGCACGACGGAACCTGCTTTAACGCCGCGGCGTGGAAAATGTAGTCTACGCCGTGCATTGACGAACGAACCGACGAAATATCCCGTACGTCGCCTATATAGAATTTGATTTTATCGGAAAACTCGGGGAACCTCGCCTGAAAATCATGGCGCATGTCGTCCTGTTTTTTTTCGTCGCGTGAAAAAATGCGGATTTCCCCTATATCGGAAGTCAGGAAACGGTTCAATACGGCGTTGCCGAACGAACCCGTACCGCCTGTGATAAGAAGCGTTTTATCTTTAAATTGAGACATATTATTTCTCCTCCCCGCCTGCGGGCTTAACACACGGAAGCACCGCGTGTCCCCAGTCCTTAAACCAGTGTTTTAATTTTATCGAATCGTCGGAATGTTCAACGTCAAAGCGTATTCCGTTTACTCTGTCGTAAAACATAACGTTGCCCGATAAATCTTCATCGTACAAAATTATGTCGGCAGTATATTTTCCCGGAACAAGATATGACGTATCGAACACAAAATCGGCGGTATTTATGCTCTCGTCATGCTCAAGCTCCCCGCAGAAAACCACGCCTACGGGCGACATATCTATAACATTTATAACCATCTTCATTTTAAGAGTATCGGACTGTGTGGATTCCTCGTTTTTATAAGTGACTCTGAACGGGAATTTATCTCCGTATGAAAAATGATTAGACTGCATAGCCGGATACTCCACGCTTTGAACAGTGTGGGTACAACGGCATTTCTTCGCTCTTTTATCGTTCGACGTATCGAAATACACGGCATTTTCATAATCTTTATTCTGCATGTATACCGAAATAGCTTCCTCAGTATTGCCGTCGAATACGACCTTGCCGTGAGAGAGCACGACGCATCTGTCGCACAAAGCCTTTACCGTAGCCATATTATGACTGACATACAGTATCGTCCTGCCGTTCTCCGACGCAACCTTTTTCATCTGCTCTATGCATTTATTCTGAAAATTAACGTCGCCTACGGCAAGCACCTCATCCATAATCATTATCTCACTGTCAAGGTGAGACGCTACCGAAAATCCCAGCTTAACGCGCATACCGGACGAATATCTCTTTACCGGCGTGTCGATAAACTGACCGACTTCCGAAAACTCGACTATTTCATCGAATTTTTTATCTATTTCGGCTTTGTTCATACCGAGTATGGCGCCGTTTAAATATACGTTCTCACGACCCGTAAGCTCCGGGTGAAATCCCGTTCCGACCTCGAGCATACTCGTGATTCTGCCGTTCATGTATATATTGCCCTTCGTCGGAGCCGTGACGCGGCAGATAAGTTTTAAAAGAGTAGACTTGCCCGCGCCGTTATGTCCTATTATTCCGAGAGCTTCTCCTTTTTTTACTTCAAAGGAAACATCGTCCAGGGCTAAAAATCTCTCGTTTTTATCATGCGCGGTTTCGCCGATTTTTAAATTCGGATCCTCCTTATGCATAAGGCGCGCAAGCTTCGACTGTATCTCGCCCTTAAGCGTGGCTCCGCCTATCATTCCGAGCCTGTATTCTTTTGAAATATGATCTATTTTTAAAGCCAATTCTTCCATAGCGCACCTCACACCGTATCAAGGAACGTTTTTTCGACCCTGCCGAAGAGCAGTACGCCGATAAACAGGACAATCAAGGTTGTAACCCAGCTTATCGCATAAAACATCCAGTCAATCTCTCCCGTGCCGAGAAAGGCGTATCTGAATACGTTTATTATCGGCGTTACGGGGTTACACATATACAGATAATATATCGGTTCCTTAGATGCAAGCGAGGAACGGCTGAACATATCGTACGCAACGGGAGAAGCGTACGACCACAGACTTACGCCGAAGCCAACGAGCATGTTAAGGTCTCTGTATTTTGTCGTAAGGGATGAGATAATTATTCCGAAGCCCATTCCGAGCGCGGCAAGCTGAATGAGGATAAGAGGAGTCATGAGTATGTATAAATTCGGATGCACTCCCATTCCCCTGACGGAATAGTAAACAAGGAAAATAAGCATAAACGCAAATTGGATAAAAAATGTGATAAACTGCGATAACGCGGAGGTTATCGGCGCGACAAGACGCGGATAATAAACCTTGCTGAATGTTCCCGCATTATTAATGAACGTACCGGAATTATCATTCAGAGTGCTCGCAAACAGCTGCCAGACAATATTACCGGATAAAAAGAAAATAAAGTTGGGAACGCCTTCCGCGCCGAGTCCCGCAATGCTTCCGAAAATTATAGTGTAAACAATTGTCGTCATAAACGGCTGAATTATCGCCCATAACGGGCCTAAAACCGTCTGCTTGTACTTTGCGACGAATGTTCGTCTGACGAGCAGGATTATAAGATCCTTACAATCCTTTAACCCTTTAACGTCTACGTCAAATAATTTATGCTCCGATCTTACGACCGCAGTCCATTTCTGTTCTTCCATACATTAATTACACTCCTGTTTTTCTATTAGGCAGTTCTATCCACGAACCCAATAATTCATCCCATTTGTAATCCTCGAATTTTGCAAATCCGGCATTGTGATAAAACGTCATCTCGCCGATATAAATTTTTCCGTTCCAACAATTAAAATCAACTCTTAGAAATGGTATTCCCGACGCTGTCTTTTCTGAAATGTTTATCATTTCATCAAAGAAAACAGGTTTTTCGAACCTGTCTCCCGATTGTTCGTAATGCTCAAATTTAAGATCAAGGTGGTTCCAATTAATATCATAATGATCTTCCTTTGAATGACCGGAAAACCTATCGCTGTTAACTTCAATTATTCTTGCGATCCCATTAAAACAAAAAACCTTATAATCAAGCAACTCGGAACCGTCAGTATTTTCCATTAATTTTTCACAAATAATCTTTCTTTTTATGTTTTTATACGGCCATTCTCGTCTTTTTCTGTAATAGTCGCGGATAAGTCTGTCAGAAAACTCTTTACGGGTTTTTTCAAAATCGATTTTAGCTTTATCCCGGCAAATTAAAACTCCGTTATCATGATTACATTTCATAACAAAACAATCGGGCAAATTCTCAAAATCTATATCATCCGCCCTATCCCATACGCCGATTAAAGGAACCAAGTATTTGTCTCCAAAATGTTTTGAAATATATTCTCTTGCAGCATACTTGTCCGCCATCACAGTGTATATTGGTCTTCTGTCATACAATTTAAGCCAATTTTCTTTCTCATTAAAACTTTTTGGATTTTTCAAATTAATCTTTCGATTAAAAATCTTATAATAATATTTTTTTATATATTCTTTATCCGAAAATATATTCGTATACGGAGAGTCAACAGAAAAAAAATAATGATATTGATTTATCACTCCCTTTTTTATATTATATACTATTTCTTTAATTTCCATTTTTACCGTCCTTCGCATTTTCTATTAAGCAATTTTATCAAATTAATGTTACCGGGAAAGGGATTTGTGTCTGATTTCATATATCCGTCTTCATCTTCAACTGAAAACCTGATTTCACACCTATATCTCTTTTTTCTTCTATTATTCAAAAGTATTTTATTTTCAAAAGGAAGCTCTGCAAACTCCGCCATCTCTTTTTCCGTACACAAATTCATCCGCGATAATTTAATAATTATATTATCATAATTAACGCGCGCGGCTCGTCTGTACCATTTTTCGGCGGCTTCCTCCGGCGTCTTGTAGTGCAAAAAAATTATCTCAACATCATCAAGCAGAGCAACAGGTACGGACAGCTGATTTCTCTCTTTTAACAATTC
>JALEQX010000047.1 GCA_022763825.1 Oscillospiraceae bacterium
CGTTTTATATTCGACGGCTTCTTGCCTAAAAATACTTTTGTCTCCATCGGTTCTCTCAGCGGGTCTATCGGGGGATTCGTGACCTGCGAAGCGTTTATTAATATTCTGTCAAAATAAACGGGCGCGGGGTTCGGGTTTCCCATGGACGAGAGAAGAACTCCGCCGCTGCTCGCCTGTTTGTAAATTTCGTTTACCGCGCTCTCTGTCCAGTTTGCGTTTTCTTTAAACGTGCAGTCGTTTTTTATAATTTTTAATGCGTGTTCGGGACAGAACGAAACGCATCTTAAGCAGTCGACGCATTTTGATTCGTCCGACTTCATAAGCCCTGTTTTCGAATCGAATATATGTACGCCGTTCGAGCACTGCTTTTCGCATATACGGCACGAGGTACAGCGTTCGCGGTTTCTTACAACTTCATATTCGGGAATAATATAATCAAGTCCCATCAGTACGCGCCCTCCTTTACTTTGACGATAACGGGTTCTCCGCCCATCGGCGCGCGGATGTTTCTGACGTCGGGCTCGACTGCGCGGATTGCGGATTCCTCGCTTGCAATGTAAACCATGTCGTCCTTTTCGCCGACGACCATGGAGCGGAGCTTCAGTCTGTCGTTTAAAGCCATGAGCCCGCCCTCAAATCCGAGAATTATCGAAAACGGACCGGTTATCAGAAGTCCCGGATAAATTTTTCTTAAATAGCTTAACTGATCGGCTTCAAGCGGAGGTCTTGATTCAATCGTACTCCAGAACGGAGCGGCGATAACCGAGGCGGTTTCCTCGAGAGTCAGCCCCTGCCGTCTTAAAAGGTAGTCGGCTATGTAAGTTATAACCTCGGTATCGGTCTGCAAGGTACATTTGTAGCCGAACATCTCTATATACCGGCGGTTTGCGTCGTAGGACGATATCTCGCCGTTGTGAACTACCGAATAATCAAGCAGTGCAAACGGATGCGCTCCGCCCCACCAGCCGGGCGTGTTCGTCGGGTACCTGCCGTGAGCCGTCCACGAGTAGGCGGAGTATTCCTCAAGCCTATAAAATCTGCCTACGTCCTCGGGGAATCCGACCGCCTTGAATACGCCCATATTCTTGCCCGAGGAAAACACGTACGTCCCCTCGAAACGGGTATTTATATTCATAACCGTGCGCGCGACGTATTCTTTTTCGTCGAGCTGTAATCTCGACAGCACCGACGACAGCGGAGCGACAAAATACCGCCATATGAGCGGAACGTCCGTAATTTCGGGAATCTTCCGTATCGGAATATTCTCTGCTTTGACAATTTCGAAGCTGTCCTTCAAAAACCGCTCGCATTCTACTCTTGACTCGTTGTCCGTGTAAAATATATGAAGCGCGTAAAATTCCGCGTAGTCCGGGTAAATTCCGTAGCCTGCGAATCCTCCTCCGAGTCCGTTCGAACGGTCGTGCATGGGAATCATGCTTTTGATTATTTTTTCGCCGGTCATTTTGTTTCCGTCGCGTGAAATCATCGCGGATATCGCGCATCCCGACGGAATCCTGACCTGTCCCTCAAGTAACATAAGTATCACCGATTCTTATATATTTGTATAAGAGAGCCTATGCTGAAAGATGATAAATATAAACCTTTTGGGTTCGGCTCTCTTGTGCGATAAATAAAAAAAAGTCCGCCCCGAGGGGGCTGTTATCCCCTCGGAACGAACGTCATTGCTCTGTTATGAAACGTATTTTATCACTAAAAAAATCATTTGTCAAATAACAGGGTCATTTTCTCCGTTTAGATTAAAAAACATAATGTAATAAATCGGAATATAGGTTATCTTGCCCTTTTTCATAACTTTGCGCTCATTTGAAACGACGAAAGCCTTTTTTATATGATAATCCTCGTTTTCGACGAAAGCGTTCAGCGCTCTGTGAGTCGTGTAATCCTTGCCCGACTTTACCTCTATAGGAACCGCCGACAGGCTGTCGTAGTCGTCGATGAGATAATCGACCTCACCCTTGCTCCTGTTGTCGTAGTAGAACAGGCTGTACCCGTGCGCGTGCAGTTCGCATGCTATCGCCGTTTCGTAAACGGAGCCCAGATTTACGCTGTTTTCGTTCTCGAGAACGGCGCGGACATTGTTTTTGTATAATATATTCGTTAAAATTCCGACGTCGTTTAAATATAGTTTTAAAAGATTTTTTCCGCTCGATTCAATCAGGGGAAATACGGGATTCGAAATTGCCTGAACGTTTAATGCGATTCCCGCGCTGATTAAATATTCGAACTCGTCGGAATAATCCGAAAAGGTTTTGCCCTTTTTATTCTCTATATCCTTTGCGACAACGCGTTTTTTCTTATTTTCCATATTCGACGGAATCATTTCGTAGATTCTGCGTATTTTAAGTTTTCTTTCCTCGTCGTATTTTGACGCGTCGGCGGCGTAATACGAGTGAATTTCACTCTGAATTTCGCGCACGAGCGTTATGTTTTTGCTCTCGAGATATGAATTTACCGCGTCGGGCATGCCTCCGACGAGCAGATATTTTTTAAATAAATCCAATGTTTTCGCATGCTCCGCCTCGCCGAGCGATTCGAGATTTTTAAATTTATCTCTCATTGCCGAAACGGCGGATTCCCCGACCCCCGAGGCGTACAGAAATTCCTCGAAATCGAGCGGAAACATCCTGATTTTCCGTATGCTTCCTATCGGAATCGACGTCGTCTGCGACAGCGTTACGCCGAGAAGCGACCCGCTTGCTATAAACGTAAACCTGCCGTCGCGCGACAAAAATTTAAGCAGGGTAAGAAACTTCGGATACGCCTGAATTTCGTCTATGAAAATCAAAGTGTTTTCCCTTTCCTTCATTTTTTCGCCCGCCAGCATGCTCAGTTTTAAATAAAAATCCTCCGTTGTGCCGACAGAAGCAAACAGTCTCTCGCCCATGGAGTCCTCAATCATATTTATTTCAATAAAATTTTTAAACAGTTTCTTGCCGGCGTGGCGTATTATATATGTTTTTCCGACCTGGCGCGCGCCGTCGATAAGCAGTATTTTATCGGAACCGGATTTTAAGTGCTCTTCTATTGTTTTTTCTATTTTTCTGTATAACATATAATATATCAGCCCTTTTAAATGACTTTTCAATAAAATATTAGCATAAAAAATCTGACTTTTCAATACTTTTTAAGCTATAAAAACATGACTTTTCAATAATATTTATGCCCATAAATCATGACTTTTCAAACTTTCTGATTTTATCTTCGTCAATTCCGACAAAAAAAATTGAATTTTTTTGTTAAAAAGGGGTTGACAAACAGCGAAAAACGAGTATAATTCAACGCATAGAGACAAAGGCGTCTCAGAGTTTCGTACTCTGAGACGTTTTCTCTTTTATCATTAAAAGTTAAGACGGGACAAAGGCGTCCTATGCCGGTATTTTATATCGGTGCGCGCCCTTGTCCCGTTCTTTATTTGCAGAAAATGAATTGAAAAGAAATTGAAAAGGAGAAAACATTATGACTACAGTATCTGATTATTTCGGCAGTCTCGTATTTGACGACAGAGTAATGAAGGCAAAGCTGTCTTCAGACGTTTATGCGTCGCTCAAAAGGACGATAGACGAGGGCGCGAGCCTTAAAAACGACGTTGCAAACGCAGTTGCTCTTGCAATGAAGGACTGGGCGGTCGAGCACGGCGCGACTCATTTTACGCACTGGTTCCAGCCTCTCACCGGAATTACGGCGGAAAAGCACGACAGCTTCATCTCTCCCGCTCCCGACGGCAGAGTTATACTGGAATTCTCCGGCAAGGAGCTTATCAAAGGCGAGCCCGACGCGTCGAGTTTCCCCTCCGGCGGACTCAGAGCCACTTTTGAGGCAAGGGGCTACACCGCATGGGATCCGACTTCATACGCGTTTATAAAGGACAAAACACTCTGCATTCCCACGGCATTCTGCTCGTACGGCGGAGAGGCGCTTGATAAAAAGACCCCGCTGTTAAGATCTATGCAGGCTCTTAATAAGCAGGCGCTGAGAATATTAAAATTATTCGGAAATACCGACGTAAAATGCGTACGCACTTCGGTAGGTCCCGAGCAGGAATACTTCCTTGTCGATAAGGCAATGTATGAAAAGCGTAAGGATTTAATGTTCACCGGCAGAACGCTTTTCGGCGCGAAGCCTCCCAAGGGTCAGGAAATGGACGACCACTATTTCGGCGTTATAAAACCGAGAGTCGCCGCATACATGGCGGATTTAAATGAAGAACTCTGGAAATTGGGCGTTCTTGCAAAGACGGAGCATAACGAGGTTGCTCCCGCACAGCATGAGCTTGCACCGATTTACACGACTACGAATATTGCAACCGACCATAACCAGCTTACAATGGAAATTATGCAGAAAGTCGCTTCAAAGCACGGACTTGTCTGCCTGCTTCACGAAAAACCGTTTGCCGGCGTTAACGGAAGCGGTAAACACAACAACTGGTCTATGGCAACCGACACGGGCGTAAATCTTCTTACCCCCGGCGAGACCCCGTATGAAAACGCGCAGTTCCTGCTTTTCTTATGCGCCGTTATTAAGGCTGTCGACGACTATCAGGATTTGTTGAGACTCTCCGTAGCAACGGCGGGCAACGACCACCGTCTCGGCGCAAACGAGGCGCCCCCCGCAGTCGTTTCAATGTTCTTAGGCGACGAACTCAACGCTGTTCTCGACGCTATTAAAAATGACGAAGCGTACGAGTCAAACGGAAAGACGATAATGAAATTAGGCGTTCACGTCCTTCCTAAATTCGCAAGGGACAACACCGATCGTAACCGTACGTCGCCGTTTGCGTTCACGGGCAATAAATTCGAATTCCGTATGCTCGGTTCTTCGAATTCAATAGCGTGCGCGAACATCATGCTCAACGCCTCTGTTGCTCAGTCGCTTAAAATTTATGCAGACCGTCTTGAGGGCGCGGAGGATTTCGAAACGGCTCTTCACGACATGATTAAAAAGACGATAAAGGATCACGAGCGTATTATATTCAACGGAAACGGCTACGACGACGCATGGATAAAAGAGGCGACAGAGAAGAGAGGACTTCTCAATCTGCGTACGACTCCCGACGCTATGTCGGCATTCCTTGATAAAAAGAATATAGATATGCTCACGTCGTTAAAGGTATTCTCCGAGACCGAAATTAAGTCAAGATACGAAATTCAGCTTGAAAATTACTGCAAGACGGTAAATATCGAAGCCTGCACCATGATTGACATGGCTGAAAAGGAGATTCTGCCCGCAGTATGCGCGTACGAAAAGGCCCTCAGCGAAACAGTATCGGCTAAGACCGCGGCGGTCGAGGGACTTAAATGCAAGTACGAAAAGGGCGTTATTTCGAGCCTTTCCGCGCTGACCGATTCGATTGCGGACGCTGTCGAAGAGCTTAAATCAGCTGTCGGCGAGTACGAGAAGATTGACGATGTTACAAAGGCTTCGTTCTTTATAAAGGACGTAATTATCCCGAAGATGGAAGCCCTGCGCGCTCCGTGCGACGAGGCTGAAACGCTTACGGCAGATAAATACTGGCCGTTCCCGACCTACGGCGACCTCCTTTTCGGAGTTAAGTAAGGGAAAAGAGAGAATAAAATAATAATAACCGCTTAAAACAATTTTGGGGAAGAGAATTGTTTTATATAGCAAAAAGAGAGCCGAACTTTGTAAGTTTGACTCCCTTTTTGTATACGTTTTGCAGGCGTTGACAAATCGAAAATTATATCACAGCAAAAAAAGCAAACCGCCGTATTCTGAAAAAGAACAGGCGGTCATTTTTATTATTTTCTTATTTCGTTTATGAATTCCAGTGTTTTGAATTCATACGACGTTTGGCGTTTTATATATTCTTCGCACGCCAAATAGAGCGATTCGGCGGTTTTTCCGTCGGGCTTTATCGAAAAGAGTCTGTTCATCGGCGCGTAGCAAATATGGCGCATCGCGTCGACCGTCCTTAAACTAAGCTCCTTTGCGCCGTTTTTTCGGCAGTTTTTGCAGTAGAGAAGCCCCGAATCAAAATCAAAATACATCGGGTCGGTCTCGAATTCTCCGCACTCGGCGCACGCGACGAGGTCGGGCATGTAACCCGAGAGAGAGGCAAAGCGCATTTCAAAAACCGACTTTAAAATAAGAGGGTTCCGCTCCGGTTTCGTCATAAAATGAAGCGTGTTGAGCAAAAGCCGTAAAATTTCATGCGCAGGCGTTTCTTTCGGGGCGAGGCGGAGCGTCAGCTCACAGAGATACTGCGCGGCGGACAGCACCGTTATATCGTTTCTCAAGTCAAAAAACGTCTCGCGGACATCGCATTCCGTCAGTTTAAGAGCGGACGAGCCCTCGAAAAACGTAAAACTTCCGTACGAAAAAACGCACGAACCCGCGTGAAGTTTGCTTTTCGGACGCCTCGCGGATTTTGCGAACGCCGAAATAACTCCCCTGTCCTCGGTCAGCAGAAAAACGAGCAAGTCGGATTCGCCCGCCGGAGACGCTCTTAAAACAATACCGTCCGTGGTGAACGTCATTTGCTCACGTCCTTAGTCAAGTCCGAAATTATGTATAAGTCCCTCGCGGTTGCGCCAGTCCTCTTTAACCTTAACCCAGCAGTGAAGATTGACCTTACAGCCGAGGAATTTTTCAAGGTCGATACGCGCGCGGGTCGATATTTTTTTAAGCATTGCGCCGTTTTTACCGATTATAATGCCCTTATGCGAATCCTTTTCGCAGTAAATCGTAGCCTCGATATCGATAATCTCACCGTCATCGCGCTCTTTGAATTTTTCAATTGCGACGGCGGTTCCGTGCGGAATTTCGCAGTCGAGATTTTTAAGGAGTTTTTCGCGTATTATCTCGGAAGCCAGCACGCGTTCGGGCTGATCTGTAAGCGTGTCGTCGGGGAAAAAGTGTTCGCTTTCAAAAGCAAGAGCCATAAGCTCGTCCTTTAATTCGTCAAGTCCGTTTCCGTCCTTAGCAGACAGCGGAACTATCGCCTCGAATTCGTAAAGTTTTGAAAACTCCAGAATTCTCGCCATTAAATCCGTCTTTTCGGGGATTAAGTCGATTTTATTTATAGCAAGCACCGCGGGAATTTTCTCGCGTTTGAATCTGTTGATAAGCTCGGTCTCGGCAGGGCGGATTTCACCCTTGGGCTCGACTACAAGCAGGCACGCGTCGACTCCCGATATACTCTCGTCAACAGCCTGAACCATTTTTTCTCCGAGCTTTGTTTTCGGGCGGTGGAATCCGGGCGTGTCGGTAAACACAAGCTGAGTTTCGTTTTCTGTCAGAACGCCCATGATTCTCGTTCTCGTCGTCTGCGGTTTGGGCGAAACTATCGCCACCTTCTGACCGAGCAGACGGTTAAGTATCGACGACTTGCCCGCGTTGGGGCACCCGACTATTGCAATAAACGCCGTTTTCGGCGCTGCGGGGGATGATGTCATATATTAAAATTCTCCTGTAAAATTATTCGTCCATCGTATACGCGTTGCTTCCGGGCAGGCCGAGCTGAACGAGTACGGTTTCTTCCTTTTCCCTCATTCTGACAGCCTCAAGACCGCCGTTTACATGGTCGTAACCAAGCAGATGAAGCATCGAATGAACGGTAAGAAACGCCATCTCTCGCTGTAATGAGTGTTCGAATTCCTTAGCCTGTTCCTCGGCTCTCTCGACGGAGATTACGATATCGCCGAGAACCTTTGCGCCGGTCTCGGGATTTTCGTCATAATTCGCGGTGCCGTCCTCCTCGACCTTGCCGAGCGGGAACGAGAGAACGTCCGTAGCGGAGTCGACGTCTCTGAACTGTTTGTTCAATCTGTGAATCTCCTCGTTGTCGACGAAGCGTACGCTGATTTCAGCCGAATCGTGGAACTTCTCCATAACGAGAGTCGCGTTGCAGCATCTTCTTATCAGCATTCTGATACCTGTGGGAATTTTTACTTTCTTTTGGTCGTTTGAAATGATAACCTTAATTTTCTCTTTCATTTTCTTTTTTTCGTCTCCTCGTGCTTTTCGTAAGCTTTTATTATATCCTGTACCAATTTATGTCTTACTACGTCCTTTTCGCTGAAGCGCACCGCCGCGATATCGTCGATGTTTTTAAGAATCTTCAGCACCTCGATAAGTCCCGAACGCTTGCCGTCGGGCAGATCGACCTGCGTGATGTCGCCGGTTACGACTATTTTCGAGCCGAAACCGAGACGCGTAAGGAACATTTTCATCTGCTCGGGCGTTGTGTTCTGAGCCTCGTCCAAAATTATAAAGCTGTCGTCAAGCGTCCTGCCTCGCATGTACGCAAGCGGGGCGACTTCAATACATCCCTTTTCCTGATATTTCTGAAAATTTTCCGCGCCGAGCATATCGAACAGCGCGTCGTATAACGGTCTTAAATAGGGGTCAACCTTCTGCTGAAGGTCGCCGGGGAGAAAACCGAGCTTTTCGCCCGCCTCCACCGCGGGGCGCGTGAGAATAATCCTCGTGACCTGCTTTGAGCGGAACGCCTTGACCGCCATTGCGACGGCAAGATACGTTTTGCCGGTGCCGGCGGGACCGACCCCGAAAACTATCGTATTATTTTTAATGCATTCAATATACTTCTTCTGTCCGAGCGTTTTCGGCTTAACGGGTCTGCCCTTTGTCGTAAGGCAGATGCTGTCCCCGGAAAGTTCGCCTAATTTATCCTCGTTTCCGTCCTTTACGAGCGAGATAACATAGCCGACGTTCTGCTCGTTGAGCGTTTCGCCGTTAGTGACGAGCGCGAGCAGTCCGTTTATCGCACGCGAAGCGGACATGACGTCCTCCGGCTCACCCGAAATTTTAACCTCCCCGCCTCTGTTTACGACTGTGACGGAGAAATTTTTCTCTATTGATTTTATATTTTCGTCGAACGAGCCGAAAAGGCTGACGGCGTGCTCCATTTTATCAATATCGATTGTGGTTTCAAACATCCGAATATATTTCTGTCCTTTTTATTCCTTTTTATATTATTATAGCACCTTAATTTTTTTTGTCAATAATTAATAGAATTTTTAATAAGTTTTGTCTGAAGACAACAAAAAATTTAATCTTCAAAAATTATGTTTTGACGTACAATTTCCTTGTCTGTCAGAAAATATTTTCCGTCTACGGTACAGACGCCGTTTTCTATTGAATATGAAAGAGCGCGCGACTCGATTTCGCATCCCAAAACCGTATTTTTTTCATTTTTAAAATATTCGTATCCGGCAAGCAGGAGAAGATTCGGAGAATCAAGGGGCGAATTGCCGGGCTGCAAAAATAAAAATCTGTCCGTCACAGTGCCGACGGGGAGCGTAACGCCGTTTGCCGTAAGCAGTTTTTCCGTTCTGCTTTTTTTATCGCAGTCACGCGTGATTCCGAGCGGTATTTTAAGCCCGAAAAAATAAACGGAGCTTCGCGTTTTCATCTCTTTAACCGAAAATCTCGGGTCGCTTTCTCCGACTGCAAAACTCAGAAAATCATTACGGCGGATTTCGACTTTGCCGTCTGCGTTTACAGCCTTTACACTGCCGTCGGTTCGCTCGAGAGTTCCGCTTATCAGAAGCTGTCCTTTTAAAACGGCGCTTCCCACGCTCACGACTCCCTCGCCGGAATAAACCTCGAGACGCGTCAGAACGCCGTCGCAGGGCGCGACAATATTCGACGGGTTATCGTCAGTATGCATGTCGGGTGTTTTCACACTCTCGCGTATTTCGATAAACGCACGGCTTCCGACAATGTTTACCGAGCACCATATGATATCGGGATTCGACTCGACGACGGAATCCTGAACGTAGTCCACGTCTATATTATCCGCAAAAACGCCCGGTTTAACGCCGTAGGAGGCAAAAATATCGATTATCTGTTTGTCTGTATACGACTCCCCGCCCGAGACCGTGACGCTCCATATCATTGAGGACAAAATAAAAACGAGCACGCACGTCAAAACGGACGAAACGAGAAAAACCGCGCGCGAACGGTTATTATAAATTATAACGGGCAGACCGCGCCGGTATTTTTCATAAACGGTCATTCCCGATTTCTCGGCGGGGATATCGATTTTTTTAAATGCGGACAGCGACGCCTTTGCGCTCGTCACGCCGCCGGAGCTTCTTACGTCCCACAGCCTTATGCCGTTTGCAAAGCATAAATTTACAAACCGCTCGGAAAATCCGCCCTCGCACGTAAATTCAACATATCCCAGCAAAAATCTTATAAGTTTTATAAGAAACATTTTTTACTCCCCTCAGGAAAAAGAAATATTCATAACGTCGCCCTTTATTTCAATTCTGTCGTCGTCATACGAGCTTATCTCGAGCCCGGCGCCCTCGTATGTTATGACCGCGCCGGTCAGATTCAAGCGGATTCTGTCCGAATCGTACTCGAGAACGCCGAGACACCCCTCGGTAAGAATCTGATTTCTGCCGAAGAATTCGATGTGAAAATCATTCGTGACCTGAGTCGCGGGCATCTGTAATTCGTCGGCGAGAGCGCGCGTAATTTTCCTGCCGTGATTTTTTCTGTTTCCTCTTGGCATAAGCATTCCTCCCCGAAAAAAATATATGTTGATTTTTCATCGATTATCACGAATCGGCATAGTAATGTATCGGTGATATTAAAATGGGGAGAACAAAAAACACGCTCAAAACGGCAATTATTTTATCTTTAGCCGTGATAATAATGCTTAAGCCCTCATACGCAGTGGACGGGGCAAGGCGCGGAATTTCAATGTGTTTTGACACTGTCATACCGTCGCTTTTTCTTTTCGCCGTGCTGTCGGAAACCGCATACAAACTCGGCGCTTTTTCCTCGGGCGTAATCGGAACGTCGGGCGCGCGGGCGTTAAACATACCGCCTACATGCATGTGCGCCGTTATTTTTTCGTTCATAGGCGGGTACCCGGTCGGCGTACGGCTGATAAAACAGGAATTCGACAAAAACAGAATCGATTTTTTGACTGCCCGCAGACTTATCTCGTTCTGCGTAAACGCGGGGCCGGGCTTTATAATAAACACCGTCGGCGTAACGGTTTTAAATTCCGCATTATCGGGTACAGCCGTTCTTTTTTCGGTATTTTTATCGTCCGCAGTAACGGCGCTTCTGCTTTCGTTCATATCAAAACGAAAAAATAAAACCCGGGGTCGGAATAAAAAACCGGAGATACGGGAAAATACGGACAGCGTTTCGTTTTCGGATGTTTTCACGTCCTCGGTTTCAAATTCCGCGAATGCGATGATATCGATATCGGCATGGATAATTCTCTTTTCGGCGCTCGAAAACGTCGCGTTCTCATTTATTGAAAATGAAAGTATAAAAATGTGGCTCAGGATAATTTTCGAGGTGACGGACGGAGTTTCGGCGGCTCGGAAACTCGGGGGAATGCCGATGTGCGCGGCGGCGGCTTCGTTCGGCGGAATATGCGTTTTCATGCAGATTTTCCCCATGCTCACGAAAATGAAGGTTCGTCTGCGCGATTATTTTATCCCGAGAATATTTAACGCGTTTTTGTCATTTATAATATGCCGTGCCGTGACGGGCATAATTCCGTCCGCCGTCGAAACTGTGAAATTCGCCCCGCCGTCCGCATCGTTTTCGTCATACGCGGTATCGAACGCAGTTTTGCTCATAGCGTCGGGCGTTATGATAATGTCCGACTCGCTGACGGACGTAAAAAATCTTCTAAAAAGGCGCAAGTCGACATGATATGCTTGACATTTTATAAAAATATATATAGAATTAATAAAGAATGTTTTTTTAATCGCCGGTCAGAAACGGAGGATTCGGTAATGGGCGGAAAACTTACAAATGTTAAAATAACCCCGCAGTGCATGTACTGCGCGCGCGGAGTTTCGGCGGCGGACAACACCGTTCTGTGCCCGAAAAAGGGAGTAATGCAGCCTTTTTCGTCGTGCCGCAAATTTAAGTACGACCCGCTCAGACGCCAGCCGGATTTTAAGAGCGAAAAAATGGATTTCGACCCGGACGATTTCGTATTATAATATTAAAGATAATAACAAAGAGAGGAACGAAACATAAGAATCGTTCCTCTCTTTTTATTTACTATCTTTTTATCAGCTGATACGTCCTATCATCTGCGCGAGATGCAAAAAATCGGCTTGAAATACTTAAAAAAGAAAGCGTTCCCCGCTCTGCCAACAGACAGAACGGGGAACGCTTCCAACTATATAATATTAACGCATTCAAAATAATTAATATGCCTGAAAAAAACGTCGGTTCGTAATTATGACCGCAAAATTTCAGGCGGGACGAAACGCTTTACTCCAGCACTTTTTTCGCATGCTCTTTTATGCACTCAAACGTTTCGTCGCTGATATCGTGCTCGAGTTTGCACGCGTCCTCGGCGGCGGTCTCTTTGTCAACCCCGAGCGACACGAACATCTTAGTCAAAAAAACGTGGCGTTCGTAGATGTGCGAGGCGATTTTTACAGCCTCGTCGGACAAAATGATGTCGCCGTCAGTCTCAACGCTCAAAAGCCCCTGTTCCTTAAGCTTCTTTATAACGATGCTTATGGTAGGCTTCGAATAACCCATTTCCTCGGCAACGTCCACCGCGCGGACATTGCTTTTTTTGAGCTTTAACATGTATATGGTTTCAAGATAGTTTTCAATGGATTCCTGAATCATAACAACCCTCCGGGCAGAGAATAATTCACCAAGGTAAATTATTGTCTGAAGTGATTAGTGTTCAGTAGTTAGCGGTCAGTATATTACTCAATTTCTAACCGCTGCCCGCTGCAATAATTTATTGCGGGATACGCGATAAATTATTGTTCCTTCGGCAGTCTTATGCAGAACGTTGAGCCTGCTCCGATTTTGCTTTTTACGCTGATTTTTCCGTCGCAAAGGTCGACAACGCGTTTGACGAGGCTTAAACCCAGACCGTTGCCCTGCGCCGTGTGCGACGTGTCGCCCTGATAAAATTTATCGAAAATATGACGCCGGGTATCGTCGTCCATTCCGATGCCCTCGTCCGAAATTATAACCATAATATCCGAGATATCGTTTATACACTTAATCGTAATCGTTCCGTTTTCGGGCGAAAATTTTATCGCGTTGTTTATAATATTCATCCAAACATGCGAGAGCATGTCCTCGTTGAAATTATACTTAACCTCCTGCAAATCGAGGTCAAAGTCAATATTTTTTTTGCTCCACTCTTTTTCGAGATAGAGTATGCATTTTCTAATCTGCTCGTCGAGGTAAAACTCCGTTTTGTCGGTAACTATCTGCTGGTTTTCATACTTCGTAAGCAGTAAAATATTTGAAGCCATGGTCGTAAGACGGCGCGACTCGGCGATGATAATATCCGCATACTCCGTGCGCTCCTCGTCGGTAATTCCGGGCGTTTTAAGCTGTTTTGCAAAGCCCGAAATCGACACAATCGGCGTTTTGAATTCGTGCGAAAAATTATTTATAAAATCGTTTCTGAACATCTCGGTGCTCCCGAGCTCGTCTGCCATGGTATTAAAGCTTCTCGACAGCAGATTCATTTCCTTGGGAAACTTCGTCTCGCTGACCCTTACGGTAAAATCGCCGTCGGCAATTTTCTTCGTTGCGGAAATCATTTCCTTTAAAGGATTCAAAAAATTCTTACCTACAACAAACGACAGAATCGTGCCTATTATTATCGACGCGGCGAGGGACAGAAGAAGAACGCTGTACGGGCGGATTCGCTCAAGAATGTGCAGATCCGTTACGTTTAAAATATACATAAGTCCCGCGATAATCGCCGCCGCTGAGGCGAGAATTATAAATACAAGAACGGAATATGCAAACCGCATGGAATGGCGTTTTTTTACCGTATAATCAATTTTAATTTTTGGTTTCATATCTGCCTCAATACGTCGCCTTATATCCGAGTCCGCGGATAGTGACTATCTGAAAATCGGGATTATTCTTAAACTTGTCACGCAGTCTGTTTATGTGAACGTCAACCGTGCGCTCGTCGGTATCGGAATCCATATCCCACAGTTCATCCATAAGCTGTCTGCGGGTGAAAATCTTGTTCTTATATGACAGGAGCTTGAAAAGAAGCAGAAATTCTTTTTTGGGAAGCTCAATCGAAGCGCCGTCCCTCGTGACGGTCAGCGCGTCGTAATCGAGAACGGTATCGCCGATGTTTAAATTATGCTCGTTCGCAATTTTCGAACGTCTTAACAGAGCGGCGATATGCAAAAGCATTTCCTCGTCGTCGACGGGCTTTACCATATAGTCGTCCGTACCGGCGCGGAATCCCTCTTTTTTGTCGCTGACGTTCTCCTTCGCCGTGACCATTAAAATCGGAATATTCCAGTCGTTGTCACGCAGGGTTTTCGCAAACTCGTAGCCGTCCATGTTCGGCATCATAACGTCGAGAATTATTAAATCGACATGAACCCTGTCGAGTTTATCAAGCCCGTCGAGCCCGTCAATCGCGGTGTATGCCTTATAGCCGTTCTGCTCAAGAACGGTTTTTGTCAGCCTGCGAGTGTTTTCGTTATCGTCAACTATAAGAATGTTAAACATATCATACGCCCCTTTTTTACTCTGTACCGCCTGTTACAGAGTATTTCATATAAAAAGGTATCATGTATATATTAAGAAAATATAAACAATAATTTGTCTCGATAAATCATTGTTTACACGCTGAATAATAATTTGCTGTAATTCGGGTACGGTAAGTATTCGCTCGCCATGTCGGTTTCGATTTCGTCGGCGACGGCGCGCAGTTCCTGCATTGCGGGAAGAACCTGCGTTTTGAAGTAATCCGCTTTTTCCTCGTAGTCCTCGATATCGTGCGCGCCTATTACGACGTCGTTGAGCGCCTCAATTCGTCTGTACGCGCAGTTCGTCAGCATCGTAAGTTTCTGCGCGGTGCGCACGCATGCGTCGTCGGAAATGTCGATGCCGATGCTCTTTTTGAGATTCGCGGTTTCCGAAAGCGACTTTATGTAATCAAACGCGCTCGGAAGGATATCCTTCTTCGCCATGTCTATCATTGTAAGCGCCTCGATATTCAGGACCTTGCAGTAATTTTCGAGCATGATTTCACGTCTTGCCTCAAGTTCGACGCGGGTAAATATCTTATGTTTTGAGAAAAGTTCAACGTTCTTTTCATCGGTAAGATGCGGTATTGCGTCGGCGGATGTTCTGTAGTTGAGCAGTCCGCGTTTTTCGGCTTCATCAACCCAGGCGCTGTCGTAGCCGTTGCCGTTGAATATAATTCGTTTATGCTCCTTAAACGTACGGCGGATAAGCTCGTCTACGGCGGAATTCATATCATCCTTACCGCTTAATTCGTCGGAGAATTTAGAAAGCGCGTCGGCGGCAATCGTATTTATAACAATATTCGTATCGGCAATGGAAACGGACGAACCGGGCATACGGAATTCGAATTTATTACCGGTAAACGCAAACGGCGACGTACGGTTTCTGTCCGTCGTGTCACGCATAAAGCTCGGAAGCGCGTCTACTCCGGTCTCCATTGCTACGCGGTTTCTCTTTTCAAAACTGCTGTCGTCGTCGATAACGGCGTTGATAACCTCCTCAATATCGTCGCCGACAAACGCGGAGATAATAGCGGGCGGAGCCTCGTTCGCGCCGAGACGGTGGTCGTTTCCGGGATTGGAAACGGATATTCTCAAAAGGTCCTGATAGTCGTCGACCGCTTTTAAAACGGCGGCGAGGAACAGCAGAAACTGTTTATTTTCCTTAGGATTCTTGCCGGGCTTCAGGAGATTTTCGCCCTCGTCCGTGGCAAGCGACCAGTTGTTATGCTTACCGCTTCCGTTGACTCCGGCAAACGGCTTTTCGTGAAGCAGGCACGCAAGCGAATGCTTGTCCGCGACTTTTTTCATAATCTCCATGGTAAGCTGGTTCTGGTCGGTCGCAATATTCGTAATAGTGAACACGGGAGCCAGCTCATGCTGTGCGGGCGCAACCTCGTTATGCTCGGTCTTTGCAAGCACGCCGACTTTCCACAGTTCGAGGTTTAAATCCTTCATAAACGACATAACTCTCGGTCTGATAGCACCGAAATAATGGTCGTCAAGCTCCTGACCCTTGGGGGGCTTCGCGCCGAAAAGCGTTCTGCCGGTCAGAATAAGATCGGGACGTTTATTGTAAAGGTCTTTGTCAACAAGGAAATATTCCTGTTCGGCTCCGACGGTCGAAATTACGCGGTTTACGTCGGTTCTTCCGATTGTGTGAAGAAGCCTCAAAGCCTGTTTGTTAAGTTCCTCGACAGAGCGCAGCAGAGGCGTTTTTTTGTCGAGAACCTCACCGGTATATGAACAGAAAACTGTCGGAATACAGAGAGAATCGTCCTTTATAAACGCATACGAAGTCGGGTCCCAGGCGGTATATCCCCTCGCCTCGAACGTGGCGCGGATGCCTCCGGACGGAAAACTCGACGCGTCGGGTTCGCCCTTTATAAGCTCCTTGCCGGAGAACTCCATTATAATCTTGCCGTTCTCCTGCGGGGAGATAAAGCTGTCATGCTTCTCGGCGGTAATGCCTGTGTTCGGCTGAAACCAATGCGTATAGTGAGTAGCGCCCTTTTCAATAGCCCAGTCCTTCATGGCGGTCGCAACGGCGTTTGCTACGTTGATATCAAGCTCTCTGCCCTCGCCGATTGTCTTTTTCAGCGAACGGTAAATGTCTTTGGGCAGTCTCGCATGCATGGTTTCATCATTGAAAACAAGACTGCCGAATAACTCGGGAATATTCTCGGGCATAAATACAACTCCTTAACGGAATAATTTCCCGCGGTTAACGCGTTAAATTATTCGGTGAATAGTGAAAAGTAAAGAGGTTCGGTATAAATCCTAACAAATTTGTCATTATAAAGCGCTGACAAAAATTATTTTTCAAAAACACCGTCCAAAACTTTCTGCATATTTCCGTCGTCCGACACACACACTACAAGCGTATCGCCGTAAGTTTTTATAACGGCTTTTTTAAGTTTCGGAACCTCCTGCGGTCCGTACGACGAATAACCGTCGATAAGATAATCTATATAAGACTTCGCCTTTTCCTCGGCTTCTTTCTGTTTGCCGTCTGCGATTTTGAAAACGGCTATCTGCTCCGTGCCGGACATCGCGCACCAGCCCGCCGCCGAAGACGCGCACGCGTCCATTGAATACGTATAAAGCGGAGCCGTGCCCTGATCCTCTAATTCGGAGGAAAATTTTATCTTATTCTTAGCCGAAAGCGCGAGCGCCGAAATATCGTCCGACGCGCTGTTATCGGCATTCGTAATATCATTCTGCGTTACGGACTGAGAGGGCTTGTCCGCCGGTTTTGTCGTTTCATTATTTTTATCGCTGTCTGATACGCATCCTGCAAGCGATACGGCAAGCAAAGCCGAAATAAGAATCATTGTATATTTTTTCATCGTTCAATTCCCCAAACTCGATTTAATATAATTTAACATAATGCAGTAGTAATTTTTTCCGAAATGAATTCCGTCCGACGAAGCCGACGAGGGCAGACATCCGCTGTCGTCCGCCATTGCAGACCACACGTCGAGATACGCTGCTCCGACCTCGGAACACATATCGCGTATCATCGCATTCATATTAACAATGCGCGAATTGCTGTAATTATAAACATTCTTTTCGCTCGTCTCTTTCGAAATCGGCAGAATCGAAACAACGTATATTTTCGCATTCGGCTGATATGATTTAACTGTCGAGATAAGCGTTTTATAATTCGAAATAATCCATGAGTCGGAATATCCTATCTCATTGTCCCCGAACATTATGAATATATTATCGAAGTTCGCGCCGGAATTAAATTTTCCGATAAGACTCGCTCCGTCGCTGTCCGCAGCCGTCAGCGCGGTTTTTACGGTAAGTCCGACCTTTGCGTAGACGTTGGGCACCAGTCTTAAATTGCGCAGTCCCTCAAACCTCGAATTCCCGAAAAACGCGGAATTGTTAAAGCACGCGTAGTCACCCTGAACAGGCGTGCCTTTGACCGTCTGCGGTTTTGTTTCAGCCTTTGTCTGAGGTTTCGTCTCCTGTTCGGTATTCGGTTTTGTTCCGGCTTTTGCCGTCGTTGTGACGGTCGTCGGCGCCGACGTTGTTGTCGCTGTCGTTGTCGTCTCGGTCTTAATATGCGATACGGGTTCGGCATGGTCCGCCGAATCCGCAGCCGGTACAGTCGTTTCGGTAATATCATACGATTTAAACTCTGTATTTACGCTGAAAACGGCGGTCGCCGTTCCGACAATCACCATAACCGCGATTGAGGCAGCAATCGCAGTTTTCGGGTTCTTTGATTTTTTGTCGTTACTCATTTACATTTCTACTCCCATAAAATGAGCTAAAAAATAGAAGATAATGACTTCCGCATCAATTTCCGACATATAAAAACGCATAAAAAATACACGCGCGTCGGTCAATGCGCGAAAATGTCTTTTCCCGTCGGCAAACGGAGAAAAAAGCAATCTTTTGTTCTTTGCATATATAATAATACAGTAAATATTTTTTTTCTGCAATACCTCATATAATAATATTTTAATACAATTTTGTAACTATTTTATTCATTATAGCAAAAGGCTGTTTTTATTCACAGACAAAATAAGGAACGTGCAGATTTTGCACGTTCCTTCCAGCTTGTCGAAAAAGTAGTTTTCGACAAGCTGTGAGACTGTCGAGAATGTGCCTGAATTTCGTTTTCTTTCCGGCACTCTGCAACACCTAAAACTTTACAAGCATTGTGTCGTATGACAGTGTTTAACTGCGTCTTCAAACTTGACAGGCGATAGCCTGCCTGCGTTCTCAATCCTTGTTAAACGCAGTCATACTTGCAATCAGATGTAAACCTTTAGATGTTACAGAGTTCAAGCGTCGCTGTACAAAAGTACCGCAGCGAGAAAAAAACGAAAAACGCAAATGTCCCGAAATCATCAGGTTTCGGGGCATTTCATTAAAAAAATCAAAATATGTTTGAAAGTGATCAATAAAAAACTTTTTTCTGATATAACAAAACGTAACGTGTCTTTAAGGCGTGGTTCAGGTGCTTTATCGACAGTCTGTGAGGAACGTGCAGATTTTGCACGTTCCCTCAAACACATTATTTCTTTATAACTTTCAGCTCAACAATCTGCTCGGGCTGAGACTCGGTCTTGATTCTGACCTTAACGTCTCCGCTCTTGCCGACGGTTCTGACCCAGAACGCTCTGACTCCGCCGATTAACGAGAATTCGTCGGGTCCGATAATCTCCGCAGGACCGTCTACGGTGACATTGACCGCCGAATTGCAATAGGGCAGGCGGTTGTCGTTCTGGTCGAGAGCGAGAATTTCGATTCTCGTTACGTCGTACGTTTCGTCCTCAATAAGGGTATCGCTGTCCGCGCTTACGCTTATGTGAGTCGACTTAACGGCAGTTCGCGTTATAGTTTTTATTAACTCGCCGTTTTTGTAGCCCTCATATTTATACTCGACCTGCTCGTTGCCCCAGTTCGCAAAATACTTCGTAATTAAATCATATATCTGATTGAAAGTCATTCTGCCGTGCAGGAACGCGATTGCGACCTCGATATAATGATGCACAGGCATAATGTAGCCGTATTTACCCGCGGCGATAAGCGCGTTTTTAAGATACTTTGCCGTAATCGGGTCAAGTCCCTCCTCTTCCTCGAGCACGTTTCCGAGATAGTCAACGGGGGAAACGGGCGGATGGGGCAGGTGCTTTAACTTGCCGTCCTTGGGCGTGAGCGAGCTTGTATATCTGCCGTTTTTGTAGACCTTGATTTCGTCGCAGTTCGTGAATATATAGGTCAGTCCGATGATTCCGCCGGGGTAGTCGCCGATATCCATGGACGAGCTTGTTTCCATGACCGGCGCTTTGTCCTGCTGAGATGAGAATACGCTTGCGGCGAGCTTCGGAATTCTGAACATATCGGTAACGCCGTGATAGCAGATTCTGTCGCCCGAACCGAAGTCCTTATGCGTGTTGTAATCCGCCATACACCAGCCGATTGCGCCGGAAATACGCTTACTGCCGAACGAGGCGTTCTGAACTCTCGCGTGTCTCAATGCGTGCTCCGTGCGAAGCTCCTCGCGGTCAAACGTCTTTGTCGGATACATGTGACCGTTATTCTCCGTTACAAGATACGGTTTTAATCCGCATACGATGAGCGAGGGCAGAAGCGCGATTTTGCCGCCCGAATGCGAGAAATCATTATATGTGTAAACGTCCTCGAGGAACGAGCTTTGGGGCATGTTTCTGACTCCGCCTGTCTGTCTCGACGGGTCGAGCTTTCTTGCAAGCGCGTTCGTCTCCTTATAGAATTCGTCGCAGTCCTGACCCTCGTTGACTCTGACGCCCCAAAGGATTACGGACGGGTGGTTTCTGTCTCTTAAAATCATGCTCTCGATATTGTCAAGGCAGTTCTTTCTCCATTCGCCCTCGCCTAAATACTGCCAGCTGGGCATTTCGGTGAATACGAGAAGTCCTATTTCGTCGCACCTGTCAAGGAAGTGAACGGAGTCGGGATAGTGCGATGTTCTGACGAGATTGCAACCTAATTTAAATTTAAGAAGATCCGCGTCTGCCTTCTGCGCGGAGGCGGGCATTGCGTAGCCTACGTACGGATAGCTCTGATGACGGTTGAGTCCGATAATTTTAACCGTTCTGCCGTTCAATTTAAATCCGAAACGCGTAAATTCGCACGAACGGAAGCCGAATCTGTATTCTGTCACGTCATCGCCGAATTTAACTCTTAACGTATAGAGATTCGGGGCGTCCAAATCCCAGAGTTTAACTCCGCCGACTCTCCATTTTATTTTCAAAATACGAGCCTTGACGTCGCATTTTTTCTCTCTGATAACTTTTTTATCCGAATCGAGAAGTTCGAGCGACAATTCACCCTGAGCATGATGAGAGAACGTGATGTCCGCGCAGATAACTTTCTTTTCGTTTAAAACGTCCTCGGTCGTTATGAATACGTCCTCAACCCTTATATCGTCGACGACTTCCATCCAGACCTCGCGGTAAATTCCGCCGTAAACGAGGTAATCGACAACGTTTCCGAACGGGGGAATCTCGTTTCTCTCTGTCGAGTCGAGCATAACGGTTATTACGTTGTCGGAAGCCAAAAAGTCCGTTATGTCGAATACAAACGGGGTGTACGCGCCCTTGTGCTCACCTGCAAACGAGCCGTTTATGTAGACCTTTGCATAAACCGACGCGCCCTCGAAATGGAGAAGAACGCGTTTTGAGCCGTTCAGCTTTTCCTTATCGAATTTAAAATGTTTTCTGTAACAGCTTACGAACTGGTACATTTTTTCGTCGAAATAGTTGTAGGGAATTTCCTTGTTCGTGTGGGGAATGTCGACTGTCTCAAAATCCTTGTCGGAGTATGATTTTTTAATCATGTCCTCCGAGAACGTTTCGGAGTATTTCCAGCCGAAATTCAAATTGATTTTTTCTCTCATTTGTACGCTCCTTTTTAAGTGGTCAGTGTTCTGCAATCAGTGCTGTAAGTTTTTCTTTCGTATTCATTTCCGGGTTCTCGATAACCGCGTCAAGCAGTTTTTCGAGTGTTTCCCTCGTTTTCCCGCCGGTTATTCCGATTTTCTTCAAATCGTTGCCGTCGACGGCGAGGTCTTTTAACGTGTACGGCTCTTTTTTATCTATAATATCATAAAACTGCGCGTATGAAAAGTCCGTTTGTGCCCGAATATCGCGAAAATTTTCGCTCAGCGCTCCGCGGTCGGCTGTTCTTATCTTCATAAGACGGACAAAATTTTCTTCGCCCATCATATTAAGATACCTCTTAACCTCGGCTCTCGTCGAGGGAACATCCATGTCGTGATGAGACACGAGAAACGTCACGGTTTCGCATACTTTATTGCTGAATCTTAAATTCTTAAGAACCCTTTCGGCAATTTCTCCGCCGACGGCGGCGTGATTTTTAAATGTCGAATCGCCTTTATCGTTTAATTTATGCGTCGCGGGCTTGCCTATGTCGTGAAGAAGCATTGTAAGGCGCAGAATTTCGTCGTTCGAATCGATATTATCGACCGTATGACACGTGTGACCCCATACGGTGTACGCGTGCTTTCTGCCGTATTGTTCAAAGCCGAATTCGGGTTTTAATTCGGGGATGATAACGCCGAAAACCTCCTCGAATTCCTCGAGAACGTTAAACGCGTTTTGTCCGCATAATAATTTTAACAGTTCTGTTGAAATCCGTTCCTTTGCGACGTTGTTCAAAAGCTCCTTATTTTTTAAAATCGCTTTTTTTGTTTCGCTCTCTATCGTAAATCCGAGCGTTGACGAAAAGCGGAGCGCTCGCATAATTCTAAGCGCGTCCTCGTTAAAACGCTTGTCCGCGTCTCCGACGCACCGGATAATTTTATTCCTGATATCGTCCTCTCCGCCGAACAAATCAACGAGCCCTTTTTCATCATTATACGCCATCGCGTTTACCGTAAAGTCACGGCGCGACAGGTCGTTTTCAATGTCCGATGTAAAGCTTACCGAGTCGGGATGACGGCAGTCCGTGTATTCGCCGTCGATTCTGTATGTCGTAATTTCAAGCGGTTCGCCGTCGATTAAAACAAGCACGGTGCCGTGCTTGAGCCCTGTATCGACAGTCTTGAACGAGGAGAAAATCTCCTTTGTCTTTTCGGGCTTCGCAGAGGTCGTAATGTCCCAGTCGTGAGGCGTTTTACCCATAAGAATATCGCGTACGCATCCGCCGACGATGAACGCCTCCTCGCCCGCCTCATTAGTTCTAATGAGAGCTTTTTTTACGAATTCGGGCAAATTAAATTTCAAACGAATCACATCCTGATATTGAAAAAATTTTAATTATTTGATATTATATATAAATAGAATAATACATGTATGAGGTGTTTTTATGAAATGTCCGTACTGCTCCTATGAGGAGAGCAAGGTTATAGATTCCCGTCCCACCGACGAGGGCGAGAGAATCAGACGCAGACGCGAATGTCTTAAATGTCACAGACGTTTTACGACGTACGAAATTGTCGAGAGCCTGCCTATCGTCGTTGTCAAAAAGGACAAGTCGCGCGAGGTCTTCGACAGAAACAAGCTGATGAGCGGACTTTTAAGAGCGTGCGAAAAACGTCCCGTATCGCTCGAAACGCTCGAAAACGCAGTAGACGAAATCGAAACGACTCTCCAGTCCTCGCTTGACAGAGAGGTTACGTCAATACGCATCGGCGAGCTGACGATGGATAAACTTAAAGAGATAGACGAGGTCGCATACGTGCGCTTTGCCTCGGTTTACAGACAGTTCAGGGATATAAATTCGTTTATGGACGAGCTGGCAAGACTCTTAAAGAACAAACAATAATTCACGGATATATAATTATTGTTTGCATTGATCGGTGTACAGCAGTCAGTGCGCAGTATTATGTGATTTCTAATCACTGACCGCTGACCGCTAATTACTGTATTGCCTGCAATACCAGCTGTTCTATTTCCGCTTCGTCCGAGTAGCCTATGCTCTTTGATACTTCCTCGCCGTTTTTGAAAATCATCACGGTCGGGATGCTTGCGATATTATACTCGAGCGAAATTTCGGGTTCCTCATCGACGTTTACCTTGCCGACTTTTATTCTGCCGTCGAATTTTTCGGCTATGCTCTCGATAACCGGGGCTATCATACGGCACGGACCGCACCACGTTGCCCAGAAGTCGACGAGTACGGGGATATTCGAATTGATAACCTCCGCGTCAAAATTGTCCTTTGTTAATTTGATTTCCATTCCGATTGTCCTTTCATTATTTTAAATTTATTTTGACTTATAATATAACATGCAGTGGCAGTATCCCTCAAATTCCGGATCGGCTATCTGTTCGCGGAACTCCTTGCACATGCACTTGTTGTCCTCGGTCTTTTCGAGCCGGCACGGGCAGTAGCCTCCGCGCTGTCTGAGCCCCTCTTTTATGACGGCGACCGTCTCTTTGTCGGGATTGAGAGTTATTTTCATTGCGCGTTTCCTCCTATCCGTTCGCTGTTTGCTTTTTACATCTCTTTTATTATTGTATCATATTATTTCCTGTATTTAAAGCAATAAATAATTTTTATTGAACAATGAGAAGTTTTGTTGTATAATTGTAAAAAAAGAGGGAGGATTTTATATGCGTAAATCAAAAATTCCCAAAATGAAACGCGCTTCTCTTATCGCCGTCGGATGCGCCGTACTTGCAGGCGCGGTCACGGTCGGTTCATTTTTGATATATGACAGAATTCAGGCGGACAGATACGGCTTTTCGAAACTTGATAACATTTCCGTTCCCGCTCCGATAACGGACGAGGCAATCGAGCTTGACGTTAAACTCGACGAAATTACGATGCATTACGCGGTATACGGCAAAACGGGACGTCAGCCTGTTGTTTTGATACACGGCAACTCATCGAGCCATCTGGGGCTTGATTCTCTCGCGAGATATCTCGCAAACGACTTTACCGTTTATTCAATCGACAGCCGTTGTCACGGACAAAGCTCCGACCCGGGCGTTATATCGTATGATTTAATGGCGGAGGACTCCGCACAGTTTATAAAGAAATTAAATCTTAAAAAGCCGTATATTCTCGGTCACTCCGACGGGGCGATAGTCGCTCTCACTCTCGCATACACCTACCCGGACATTCCCGGCGCGGTTATCGCGTACGGGGCAAATTCAAGACCCGACATGATGAAGCCGTACTTTACATTGGGAGTTCTGCTGTCGAATTTACAACATCACGACAAACTCAATGATTTAATGCTGACATTGCCCGATATGACTGCGGACAAGCTTAGTAAAATAACGTGTCCGACCGACATAGTTATAGCCGAGAACGATATAATGTGGCTGTCCGACGCCGTGTTCATGCACGATAAAATAAGGCTGTCGTCGCTCGATATTTTAAAAGGCGAAAACCACTCGTCGTATGTCTCCTTAAACGGCAAAAAAGCGTATAAGACCGCAATAAACTTCTTAAAATAAAAAGTCCCGCTCTGCGGGTGTTGGCAAATCAGGGCTTTTTTGTCGAATCGGCTGTTTACAAAAAAGAAAATATGTGATAAAATAAAAAAAGTCCGCGAATTACATATTCGCGAACCCTGGAGTTACCTAAGCATAAGAGAGTCAATTTCATAAGCCCAAAAACATACCGTATCTCAATAAAGAGAACGTTTTTTTTGTAATATAAAATTAAGTTATTAGAGTTAATCCGCCTTGTTTTTGGGTGCGGAGCAGTTTATGTCAATCATATTTTCGTTTCGGCAAGGCGAAGGGACGCAGGAAGTCTGACGACTTTCAAGTCCCTTTAACGCAGGCGAGGCGGGAATAGGATGACATAAACCTTATGACTTTGGCTCGATTATGCGTAAAAACGGTAGGCGGTTTGCCCTTCTCATCTTTTTTAAGAAAGAGGGCGTTCGCCCTCTTTTCACAAGGAAAGGAGGGTGATATTATGGTAGAAGCCACTTTATTTTTGGCAGTATTATTACTTTTTGTAATAACCATCTACATAATAATAAAAAAATAACCGCCCATATTGACCCATGACGGTTATTTTTAGCAATTAACCAAGGGCAGACCGTCTATCCGGTAACTCCTTGTATCTATATTATATATATAAAATCCAGTTTTGTCAACACCCGCAAAACATTCCTCCGGAGAATACCATGGTTTTTTCATCCCCCGTATTTTTATTCTTTTTTCTTCCCGTTACGCTCGGCATTTACTACGCCGTGCCGGCGAGGTTCAAAAATTTCATACTCTTTTTAAGCGGTCTCGTGTTCTACGCATGGGGCGAGCCGGTCTACGTCCTGATTATGATTTTGTCGACGGCAATCGACTACACGGCGGGTCGGATTATAGGGCGTTTCGGCGAAAACAGGGTTATACGAAGGCTGTGTCTTATAATCAGCGTCGTTATGAATTTAAGTCTGCTCGGCGTGTTCAAATATTCGGGATTCGTAATCGACAGTATTAATTCTATTTTTTCGCTCTCTCTTGACAATCCGAATTTACCCCTGCCCATCGGAATCAGCTTCTTTACGTTCCAGTCGATGTCGTACACCATTGATTTATACAGAGGCAATATAAAGGTTCAGAAGAATTTCATCGACTTCGGCGCGTTCGTCACAATGTTCCCGCAGATAGTCGCAGGACCGATAGTATTATACGAGGACGTCGAAAAGCAGTTAAAGAGCCGAACGGTAGATATGACCGCGCTGTCGGACGGAATCTCACGATTTATATGCGGACTTGCAAAAAAGGTTTTAATCGCAAACGGTATAGGCGAATTGTGGACAAGCGTAAAGGGAGCGGATTTTTCGTCTCTGCCCGCGCTTGACGCATGGCTCGGAATTCTCGCGTTCACATTACAGATTTACTTCGATTTTTCGGGATATTCGGATATGGCGATAGGGCTGGGAAAAATGATAGGCTTTGACTTCCCCGAAAACTTCAACTACCCTTATATATCGAAAAGCATAACCGACTTTTGGCGCAGATGGCACATGACTCTGGGCGGATGGTTCAGAAACTACGTCTATATTCCGCTCGGCGGAAACAGAAAAGGCAAATTAAAAACCGTCCGCAATCTCCTTATCGTGTGGTTTCTGACCGGACTTTGGCACGGCGCGGGCGTAAACTACATAATGTGGGGATTGTACTACGGCGTTATATTAATACTCGAAAAATTCGTATACGGCAGATATCTCGAAAAGCTCCCGAATATAATAAAACACGTTTATTCAATGATAATCGTAATATTCGGCTGGGTGCTTTTTGAATTGAATTCTATTAATTCAATCGGCGGATTCTTAGGTTCGCTCCTCGGCGCGTCGGGCGCGTTCACGGGCGCGGACACGAGTCTTTACATTCACAATTATCTGTTCATATTCATAATCGCAGTCGTCGGATGCACGAACATCCCCGAACGGATTTACACGCATTTCAATGAAAAATATCCGAAACAGTTCGGCGTAATTTCCGTAATACTGCAAACACTCGCGTTCGGCGCGGTCATAGCGTATCTTGTAAATTCGTCATACAATCCGTTTTTGTATTTCAATTTTTAAGGAGGAATCGGGATGAAAAAAATCGCCGCCGCGCGCGTTATAATATTCTTTTTAATCTCGGTTTCGATTCTTTCGGGTATAATTTTTACGCCCAAACAGACCGTAAGTTACGACGAAAACCGATATCTCGCCGAATTTCCGAAATTAAATTTCGATACGTATAAGGATTCGGAATTTTCAAAGGGATTCGAAAACTGGGTCAGCGACCATTTCGTTTTCAGAAAACAGTTTATTATTATAAGGAATAATATAGAAAAACTCATCGGCAGAAAAGAGATCGGCGGGGTTTATACCGCTGACAACATGATGATTTCGCTGTTCAGAGCCGATTCTGCCGTCGCGGACAAAAACGCTCAGTATATCAACTCATTCTGTAAAAACGCCGATAACGTTTACTGTCTTATCGCACCGACCGCACAGGAAATTTATAAAGATAAACTGCCCGGTTACTTAAATCTTACCTCGGAGAGTGAATACATTTCCTCGTTTTATTCAAAACTTAATAATATAAAGACTGTCGATATCATCCCCGAATTAGAAAGCGAAAGCGACGGATATTTATATTACCGAACCGACCATCACTGGACGACGAACGGCGCGTTTATCGCATATAATAAGCTATCCGAGGTCATGGGACTTAGCAAATTCGACAAAAACGACTTCGATGTTGAAACCGTCTCCGACTCGTTCGAGGGTACGCTGTATTCGAAAACCCTTGACAAAAGCGTAACGCCCGATTCGATTATTCAATATAAATACAAGACGGGAGAAAATATCACGCTCGAGGATGAAAACGGCGTTTCCGATTTTTATAAATCCGACAAGTTAAACGAAAAAGACAAGTACCTCTTTTTCGGCGGGGAGAATAAGGGCGTCGAGACTGTGCGTTCGTCTGTTAAAAACGGCAGAAAACTTCTGCTTATAAAGGATTCGTATGCGAATTCTCTTATCCCGTTTCTTATGCTCAATTTTGAGGAGATAACGTCGCTTGATTTAAGATACGCGACGGTTTCCGTTATGAAGTCGATCGACAAATCAAGCTACGACGAAATTTTATTTTTATATAACTGCGACGGATTCTCGACGGAAACGAGCCTGTCAAAACTTATGATTGCGTCAGAGTCATAAAAAATTTACTTGTGTTTAAGACGTATATATTGTATAATATAATCTAAATCCGTATAAGGAGCTGTTAAAATGAGCGAACCTATCAAAATCGACTTTTCCGATAAGGGAAAAAATCATAAGTCGGCTAAGGAAGTTATAATTCCGCCCGACAAAGCGGGGCTTAAAATAGTTATCAATATTATTCTGACCCTCTTAGTCGGCGCGATTGTATACTACTTCATGCTTCCGGCTATAAACCCGCGCAGCCCCGAGTTTTATATGTATATCGCAATTATTTTTGCGTCGTATATCGGAAGCTCGTACCTTACCACGCTCGCGTTTATCAGAACGGAGTATATGCCTTATGTCAGAAAGCATGCGATAGTGCCGATTATAATTCTTATAATCACCGGCGTTGTGTTCGGCGTAGGTTATCTCACGTCATGTCCGTTCTTCAGAGCCAAGTCGCTGAGCAATGTTTTACAGCTCGACACCGATACGAAGTTTGAGGACAGCATTTCGGTTATCGACTCGGTCGACGACTTCCAGAACGTTCCGATGATAGACAAGGACGCGGCTTATAAACTCGCGGACAAAACGCTCGGTACTCTTGCGGGAGAGGGACTCGAATCGCAGTTCGAGCTTGCCGACGAGTATTCGACGCAGATAAACTACAAGGGACAGCCGTACAGAGTTTACCCCCTTGCATACGGCGATATATTCAAATGGATTACAAACACGTCCGACGGCTTCCCCGGCTATATTATCGTTAACATGAACACGCAGAACGCGTCGTACGTTAAGCAGAATATAAGATATTCTCCGACGGAGCATTTTCAGAAAAATCTCGTCCGTCAGGTCAGATTCCATTATCCGACCGCGATTATCGGCACCGCTTCATTTGAAATCGACGACAACGGCGTACCGTATTGGATTGTTGAAATACTTGAAAAGAAAGTCGGACTTATCGGCGGAGACGACGTTAAGGGCGCGGTTCTTGTCAATGCTTCCACGGGCGAATGCAAATATTATTCTATCGAGGAAGTTTCGGCTCCCGACAGTGAGGTTAAGTGGATAGACCAGGTCTACGACGCAGATCTCCTTATTAAACAGTATACGAATCTCGGTAAATATTCATCGGGATTCTGGAACTCGATAATCGGTCAGTCAGGCGTTAAGCTGACGACCTCGGGCTTCAGCTATCTTGCGCTCAACGACGACGTTTACATGTACACGGGCGTTACGAGCGTTACGAGCGACGAATCACTGCTCGGATTCCTGCTTATCAATCAGCGTACAAAGAACGCGTATTTCTACTCGACGTTCGGCACCGGCAGCGATACGCGCTCGATTACCGGCGCGACGGAAAAGGCGGCTCAGCAGTCTGCCGAGGGCGTTGTTTCGGATAAAAAGTGGACGTCCACGTTCCCGCTTCTTATCAACCTCGACGGCGAGGCTACGTATTTCATGGCGTTGAAAGACGACAACAACGTTGTTAAGTCGTACGCGATGGTTAACGTCGAAAACTATAACGTCGTAGCGATAGACTCCGGCAACGGTACTCCCGATCTCGGCGCGTGCATGAAAAATTACGCGGCGGTCCTTAAAACAAATAAGGACGTTACGATAAACGTAGACACCGTTTCGTCCAATCCCGAAGTCACCGACCCGTCAGCGAACAACGGCAATACGGCAAATACGAAAAAGACCGTAACCGGCGCGATAACCGAGATTCTCTCGCAGAACGAGAACGGCAATACGTGCTACTATATTAAGATTGACGGCGCTAATACGTACTTTATGGTATCGGCTTCGACCTATCCCGAGGCGATATTCTTAAAGACGGGCGACACGGTTGCAATCGAATATCTTGATTCGGCGGATTCTGTCTGGACTCCCGTTTCGACAATTGAAAAGAAATAAAATAAGAACAGTTAAAAGCGGAGCGCTTCCGAAACGGGAAATGCTCCGCTTTGTTTTTTTTATCCTTAAAAGTCCGATAAAAAACTGCGCAAAGGGCAGACAATCCCGCGCGCAGTATAGAAAAAGAGTGCCGAACCCAATAAGTCCAAAACGCCCCGTCCGGCGAGTTTGGTACTCTGTACGCCTAAAACCTTACAAGCATTGCGTCGTATGACCGCGTTTAGCAGCGTCTTCAAAATTGACAGGCGACAGCCTGCCTGCGTTTTCATCCTTGTTAAACACAGCTATACTTG